>NZ_JBSXNU010000054.1:0-241732 GCF_056857815.1 Qipengyuania sp. B-5
GGGCCTCGCCGAACGTCGTAACGCTTCGGTCCGCGACTACCTCACCGCTCGCGGTGTCCCCGGTGGCCGCATCAGCAGCGAAGCCTTCGGTGAAACGCAGCTCCGCGTTCCGACCGCCGACGGCGTCCGCGAACTCCAGAATCGCCGGGTGGAAGTCACCTACGGTCCGGGTTCGGGCATGTAATCCACTCGAAAGAGTAGAAACACCGAGAAGGGGCCGGAGCAATCCGGCCCCTTTTTTGCTGTGAGGTTTATTCGTCGCCGTAGATCGCGACTTCGTTCACGCCCCCGCTGGTCGCGCGGCCACGATACATGCCGGATGTGTTGAAGCTGAAGAGTGCGTGTCCTTCGGGCGTGACGAGAATGATCCCACCATCGCCGCCGAGGCCTTTAACCTCCGCCATCACTTCGTCTGCAACGGATTGCGCGGCCATTTCGGGGATCTGCACGTTGGCATCCAAAGCAATTGATTCCGGATCGCTGGTCTTGGCGACATAGCTCTGGGCTGCTTGGCGCACTGCTTCGCGGTTGTGTCTCAAGGTCGTGCAAATCTCATGCGCCACACCCACGCGAATGAAATATTCACCCCAGCCGGTTGCCGAGACTGCGCAGCTGCGATCGTCGGCATAGGTGCCCGCGCCGATCACCGGCGCATCCCCGATGCGGTTCCAGCGCTTGCCGGTCATCCCTCCGGTCGAGGTGCCCGCAGCGAGGTTGCCGTTCCGGTCCAGCGCCACCGCGCCAACCGTACCGAACTTGGCATCGACATCGAGCGCAGAAAGCTCGCGCGCCTTCATCCGTTCGAGCGCTTCGCGGCGGAAATCGGTGCCGAACCAATCGGCCGGAACCAGTTCGAGATCGTGTTCGGCGGCAAAAGTCTCCGCCCCCTTGCCCGCCAGCATCACATGCGGGCTGTCGGTCATCACCTTGCGGGCGAGCGAAATGGGATGGCGGATATTGGTGACGCCCGCCACCGCGCCTGCATCGCGATCGCGCCCGTCCATGATCGAGGCGTCGAGTTCGTGCCCACCTTCCCAGGTGAACACCGCGCCGCGCCCGGCATTGAACCGGGGATCGTCCTCCAGCAGCAGGATCACCGCCTCGACTGCATCCAGAGCCTCGCCGCCCTCCGCCAGCACTTTCGCCCCAGCATCGAGCGCCGCCTGCAAGGAGGCGCGATAGGCGGCGTCTTCTTCTGCGCTCATGTTCTCACGCGCGATGGTTCCGGCCCCGCCATGAATGGCAAGCGACCATCCCCCTTCAGCTTCCTGCGCCGAAACGGCGGGGGCGATGCAGGTAAGCGCAAGGGCGAAACCGGCGGCGATCTGGGTCAAAAATCCTCTCATTCCGCCGGGATAGCACGCCTACTTATCCACTCAATAGCCGAGACCATTTTGGAATTCGCGCCAATGGTGATAGCTCTCGCCGGTACGGAAACCCATAGGGGAGAGAGGTTTCATGCGTATCAGTAATTATCGCTTCGACGAACACGTCGCGATGCAGGTGATCGAGAAGATCGGTCTCGCACTCGTCGTCCTACTCATCACATGGGCTGCGGCAAAAGCCGCGAAATGGGCCTTCGCCAAGCTCGTCGACAATATTTCCTTCTTCCAGCGCGGAACCGGTACCGGCACGTCGCTGGGCGAATCGCTGGGCAAGATCGTCAGCCTGCTGATCTGGCTTTTCGGCCTGCTGGTGATCCTGACCGTACTCGGTCTCGGCTCTGTCGCGGGTCCGGTGGACAGCCTGCTGGAGAATGTCGTCGAATACATTCCGCGCATCGTGGCTGCCGGGCTGATATTCTTCATCGGCATGATGGTGGCGCGGATCGTCCGTGACATCGTGCAGACCGTTCTGCAAACCGTCGATTTCGACAAATGGGCGAATCGCGGCGGTGTCGACAGCGTTACGGGCAACACCGCAATCAGCCGGACCATCGCCACCATCGTCTATGCGATCATCGTCATCTTCGTCGCGATCATGGCGCTCGATGTTCTGGATATCGAAAGCATCTCGGGCCCTGCATCGGATATGCTGCGGATGATCTTTGCTGCGATCCCGAACATCATCGGGGCGGCAATCCTGCTCGGCATCGGCTATCTGATCAGCCGCTTTGTGGTTCAGATACTCAAGGAAGTGCTGCCGGGCCTCGGCGTCGACCGGGCACTGGCGGAAAGCGGAATGATGGCCGAAGGCGCCCGCGCCTCCAGCATCATCGCACGCGTGGTACAGGTGGCAATCATCCTGTTCTTCGCCATTGCGGCCACCCGCCTGCTGGGCTTTCCGGAACTGACCCGCATTCTGGACCAGGTGCTCGAGCTTGGCGGCAGGGTCATCTTCGGTGCGGTGGTGATCGCTTTCGGCTTCTTCATCGCCAACCTGCTCGCCCGCCTGATCGACGATGATGGACAGAACACGACCGCAGCGACGATCGTGCGCTGGGCAACGATCATCCTGTTCGTCTTCATGGGCCTGCAGTTCACCGGCATCGGTGGAATGATCCCGGCCAATGCACTGACGATCCTGATTGCAGGCGTGGCCGTGGCGGGTGCTCTGGCCTTCGGTCTCGGCGGTCGCGACTGGGCGGCGCGCAAGCTCGAAGAGATGGATAGCGACCTTGGGGGAGGTTCTGCTTCTTCGGCGCCGAAGCCCAAGCGGAGCAAGGCATCCGCTCCGAAAAGCGACGATCCGCTGCCCCCCGGCGCGTGATTGCAAGGTGACGTAACCCCAGGGAGAGAGGGGTTGACTGGGACGCGGGATTAAGTTCTCGCGCCCCATTTGTTTGTGCTACGTCCCCGCCGGTATCCGGGAGTATCTGATCTATGAGTGAGTTCGGCTTTTCGAGCACCGCGGACGAAGTTCTGGCGGACAGGGATCTGGGCGGGCGCACCGCTCTTGTAACCGGCGGCTATTCCGGCCTCGGGCGTGAAACCGCGCGCGCCATGGCCGCGAAAGGCGCGCACATTATCCTGTCGGGCCGCGATCCGACCAAGCTTGGCGCCGCCGCCGATTCCATTGCCGAGGAAACCGGGGCATCGATCGATACTCTGGTATGCGACCTCGCTTCGCTGAAAAGCATCCGCGAAGCGGCCGAACGCGCATTGACGCGCTTCGAAAATATCGACCTCCTGATCAACAATGCCGGGGTCATGGCCTGCGACGAGGCGAAGACCGCCGACGGGTTCGAAATGCAGTTCGGCACCAACCATCTGGGCCATTTCCTGCTGACGAACCTGCTGATGCCATTGATCGAGAAGGGGGACCGGCCGCGCATCGTCAATTTGTCGAGCCGCGGCCACCATATCGCCCCGGTAGATTTCGACGATCCGAATTTCGAAAACCGCTCCTATGACAAATGGATCAGCTACGGGCAGTCGAAGACGGCCAATGTGCTGTTTGCCGTGGGGCTTGAACAGCAGCTCTCCGACAGGGGCATTCACGCCTATGCGCTGCATCCGGGCGGCATCCACACCAATCTCGGCCGGCATATGAGCGAAGAGGACATGCAAAGCCTGATCGAGCGTATCCGCAAGGCGGCGGAGGAGCGGGGCGAAAAGCCGCAGCCGTTCAAGACCATCCCGCAAGGCGCGGCCACGACCTGCTGGGTCGCCACAGCCGAAGAACTCGAAGGCACCGGCGGCCTCTATTGCGAGGATTGCCATGTCGCGAGCGAGGATAACGAGGATACATCGGGCGGCGTGCGCAGCTATGCCGTGGACCGTGCAAACGCCGAACGCCTGTGGGCATTGAGCGAGGAAATGGTGGGTCAGGAATTCGCCTATTGAGCGCAGCGCTCGTCCAGTTGCCGCGGCGCTTCGTCGGTTCGCGTATTGATATCCTGCGCGGCCTGCCGCAGGCCAGATTTCATAATCGAACGGAGGGGAGAATACCCATGAAGACTTTCGCAGCCGCCATCGCGCTCGCCACTGCCGCCTCATGGCCCGCGGTCCCCTTGTTCGCGCAGGAGGCCGAAGCTCCGGCCACGCCGGACTGGATCGAGACGAGCAACGCCTACACCCAGAAGCTGATCGACTTCGAGGCGGGCTTCTATCCCGAAGGCGCCAGCCAGGCGGGATACGAACAATATGACGGCCTGACCTTCGACCTCTCCGCCGACAGCACCGAGCGCTATGTGGCCGGCGCACGCGAATTGCGCGCCGAGTTCGCCGCGGCGATGGCGACCGAGACGAACCCCTTTGTTAAACAGGACCTTGCGATCCTGATCGACAGTCTCGACCGGTCGATTCTGTCCTCCGAGCTGAACGAGCGCATGATGCTCGAATAGGCGGAACTGCCGCAGAGCATCTTCTATTCGATCGGTGCGGTGCTGTCGGACCAGACGGCGGAGCACCGCCGCGCATCTGCCGTCCAGTTGCTGCGCCGCTACACCGGGGTTGCCGACGGGTTCGAACCCTATACCGAGCTTGCCAAGGCGCGGTTCGAGGAAAGACGGGGCGACGGCAAGATCGGCCCCTACCGCGTCGAAGTGCAGGAATCGATGGGCAAGATCCCGACCTTTGCCGCCGGTATCCGCGAACTGTTCGAGAAATACGACATCGACGGCGCGGACGAAGCGCTGGATGCGATGGACGCGCAGTTCGCCGATTATGGCGAATGGACGCAGGAGGTCGTGCTGCCCGCGGCGCGCGACGAGGCACGGCTGCCCGAAGAACTCTATGCGCTCAACCTGCGCAATGTCGGCATCGACATGGACCCGCGCGAGGCCATGAGCCGGGCCCGCCGCGGCTTCTATGAAATCCGCGCGCAGATGGAAGCGCTCGCCCCGCAGATCGCGGAGAAGAACGGCTGGGAAGAAACCGACATGGCCTCGGTCATGGCGCGCCTCAAGCAGCAGACCATCCCGAACGACGAGATCGAGGAATTCTACCGCGGCGTAAATCGCGAACTGGAAGCGAAGATCCGCGCAAACGACATCGTCTCGCTGCCCGATACCGAGCTGCAGATGCGTGTCGCATCGCAGGCCGAAAGCGCTGCCCAGCCTGCCCCGCACATGCGCCCGCCCCGCCTGATCGGGAACACGGGCGAACAGGGCACCTTCGTCCTGACCGTGGGCAATCCCACCGCCAGCGCGGACGACGTCTATGACGATTTCAACCACCCCGCGGCCAGCTGGACGTTGAGCGCGCACGAGGCCCGCCCGGGCCACGAGATGCAGTTCGCCGCGCTGGTCGAACAGGGCGTGTCGCTCGCGCGGATGCTCTACGCCTTCAACAGCGTGAACGTTGAAGGCTGGGCGCTGTACGCCGAGGCGGAAATGCTCCCGCACGAACCGATCGAAGGGCAGTTCATCGCCCAGCAGTTCCGCCTGCTGCGTGCCGCGCGCGCCTTCCTCGATCCGGCGCTCAACCTCGGGCTGATGACCCGCGAAGAGGCCGAGCGCGTGCTGCGCGAGGACGCCCTGTTCTCACCCGGCATGACCAAACAGGAGCTGGACCGTTACCAGTTCCGCATGCCCGGACAGGCGGGTTCGTATTACTACGGCTATCGCAAGCTGATCGACCTGCGCGTAGAAACCGAACTGGCGCTGGGCGAGGACTTCAACGAGAAGGCCTTCAACGACTTCCTGCTGAGCCAGGGGATCATCCCGCTCGAACTGATCGCCAAGGCCGTGCGCGAGGAATTCATTCCTTCGCAGCGCAGCGGCGGCTGACGCCTGCGACTGCGGCTACACTTCATGCCGCAAGTCGCACTGCCTGTCATTGCCCCTTCATCATTGGGCCTCTATATCGCAGGACATGTCCTCGATACGTCCCTGGCGCACCATAGAGCGCCGTCAGTCCCGCCAGATCATGGTCGGCAATGTCCCCGTGGGGGGCGATGCGCCGATCAGCGTGCAGACCATGACGAACACCCCGACCGAGGACGTGGGAGCGACGATCGACCAGATCCGCCGGTGCGAGGATGTGGGTGCGGACATCATTCGCGTATCCTGCCCGACAGAGGAATCGACGGCGCGCTTCGACGAGATTACGCGCGCCGCCAACGTCCCGATCGTTGCGGACATCCATTTCCACTACAAGCGGGCTCTAGAAGCGGCGGACAAGGGCGCGGCCTGCCTGCGGATCAACCCGGGCAATATCGGCTCGTCCGAGCGGGTCGCCGAAGTCGTGCGTGCGGCGAAAGCCAATGGCTGCGCGATCCGTATCGGGGTGAACGCAGGCAGCCTCGAGAAGGACCTGCTGGAAAAATACGGCGAGCCCTGCCCCGAGGCGCTGATCGAAAGCGCGCTCGATCATATCAAGCTGCTGCAGGATCACGACTTCCACGAATACAAGGTGGCGGTGAAGGCCAGCGACGTGTTTCTGGCCGTCGCCGCCTATCACGGACTCGCGGACGCGGTCGATTGCCCGCTGCATCTCGGCATTACCGAGGCAGGCGGACTGATCGGCGGCACGGTCAAGAGTTCGATCGGCATCGGCAGCCTGCTGTGGGCCGGCATCGGCGACACGATCCGCGTCAGCCTTTCGGCGGAGCCCGAACAGGAAGTGAAGGTCGGCTTCGAAATGCTGAAGGCGCTGGGCCTGCGCACGCGCGGGGTCCGCGTGGTGTCCTGTCCCAGCTGCTCGCGTCAGGGCTTCGACGTGATCCGCACGGTCGAAGCGCTCGAAAAACGGCTCGAACACATCAAGACACCGATGAGCCTTTCGGTCCTCGGCTGCGTGGTCAACGGCCCCGGCGAAGCGCGCGAAACCGACATCGGGCTGACCGGTGGCGGTTCGGGCAAGCACATGGTCTATCTCTCCGGCGTGAAGAACCACCATATCGAGAGTGAGGACATGCTCGACCATATCGTGAAGCTGGTCGAGGAAAAGGCTGCCGCCATCGAGGCGGGAGAGGCAATCGCATTCGATCCGCATGCGCGGGAAGCCGCGGAATAAGCCCTGCTCCACGTCGTCCACCACGCCGATTACATGGCCCCCGCCCCGACGCGCGGGACCTTCCGGTTCGACAAGTATATGGCGGTGATGGTGGCCCTTCGCGAAAGCGGCTATCCGATCACCGAGCACGCCCCGCCGCCCATGCCGCGCCGCTGGCTGGAGGCAGTGCATTGTCCTGACTATGTCGAGGCGGTCTTCACCGCCAGCGTCCCGCGCGAGAAGGAACGGCGGATCGGTTTTCCGGTAACGCCACATATCGCGCAGCGCGTGGCGCACACGAATGGCGGGACCTGGCTCGCCGCCCAACTCGCCATGCGGCATGGCTATGCGGCCAATTCCGCCGCCGGGAGCCACCACGCCCTCTATGATACCGGGGCCGGATACTGCGTGTTCAACGATCTTGCCGTCTGCGCCAATCGCCTGATTGATGAAGGAGACGCGCAGCGCGTGCTGATCGTCGATTGCGACGTGCATCAGGGCGACGGCACGGCCAGCCTGACTGCGGGGCGTGACGACATCTTCACCCTCTCGCTCCACGCCGAAAAGAACTTTCCCGTGCGCAAGGCGCGCTCCAGCCTCGACGTGCCGCTTCCCGATGGCGTGGACGACGATGGCTATCTCGAAACGCTGGACCGGAACCTGCCCGGCGTCCTTGACGAGTTTTCTCCCGATCTCGTGCTCTTCCAGGCAGGAGTGGACGTGCATGGGAGAGACAAGCTTGGACGATTGGCCCTGACCGACGCGGGGATTGCGCGGCGGGACGCCTTAGTCATTGGCGCGATCCGGCAGCGGGGGCTGCCCGTGGCCAGCGCCCTGGGCGGAGGATATGGCGAAGATCCACGTGAAGTGGCGGACCGGCACGCGCTTTCCATGCTTACCTGTGCGCGAACCAATACGGAATTCGCTTGTTCAGCTTCCGATAGTATTCACCTTGCTATATAGTGACAGCATGAACCGCCGCGATCTTCTCAAGGGCACGCTTGCCGCGGGAGCCGCCACCAGCCTGGCGGGCCGCGCTTTTGCCCAGCCCAACCCCACCGCCAGCCGTGACAGCCAGCTTTTCGCCCTCGCCCGCGAGCAAATTGCACGCGTGGGTGACGGGATCTGGAAGAAAGATATCGTCGGCATCGCCGATTTCGCGCTGCACTCTTCGCAGCAGCGCTTCCATTTCGTCGATCTGGTGAACGAACGGGTCGAAAGCTACCACGTCAGCCACGGTACGGGCTCCGACAGCGAGCATGATGGCTGGCTCAAGCGCTATTCCAATATCGAAGGTAGCGAGGCGACCAGCCGGGGCGCCTATATGACGCGCAGCTGGTATACGGGCCGCTACGGCACATCGATCCGCCTCGATGGTCTCGATCCGACGAATTCCAATGCCCTGCCGCGTGCCATCGTGATGCATGAAGCGGAATACGCACGGCCGGAGCATGTCCAGCAATGGGGCCGACTTGGCCGGTCCAACGGCTGTTTTGCACTAGGCCCGGAGCAGTTCGACAATGTCCTGTTGAAGCTGAGCGGCGGCCGTCTGTTGTTTGCCGACAGCATCGGCCTGGCCGCAGACGGCAGCCGTCTGACGCCGCCGATCACGCAAACCGAACTTCTGCGCAACGAGTATGGCGGGACCTTCGAACGGACCAATCCGGGCGTTTTCTGACTGTCCGATGCAGCGGGGAAACAGGCTTCGTGAAATCGGCGACCTCTTATGGTCGGCAACGTTACATGGGCTTTTGGTCGGCGCCTTGTGTATCTCTGGCATTTCGGCTCTGGGAAATTTGGAGAGCGGATCTCCAGCAATGCCCGATTACCCAGTCGGATTGGTAGGCGCCTTCATCGTGTCCGCAGCAGTGGCCGGACTTGTAGTGCTTCTAGCCACCGCCCTGTTCGGAACGCCTGCCGCAGTCATGGTGGACCGATATCGCTTGGGTCGCTGGCAATCACTTGCAATCATACTGGCCTTCGCCGCCCTGCCGATCCTGCTGCTTTTCTGGTCGGCTAATGGTTTGGACGGCTTCAAATGGTCCGGTCTCGCAACCTGGCTATTTATTTGCGGAAGCTTTGCCTTGCCGAGCGCGATATCCCTTTGGCGCGGTCTTATGAGGAAGCGCCACGAGGACGCTTCCTCACCAAACATCAACTGATCTGCATGTCGTCGATTATCTCGACGGCTTCCTCGCTGGTTTCGCGGGCCCGGTCGGACACGCGCGGCGCGTCGAGCGCCTTCAGCACCGGTGCGTCGCGGTCGTAGATGTCCTTGAAGGTCTTCATCTCGCCGTTCACATCGGTCGCCATGGTAAAATAGGTGATATAGACCGGCCACTGCTTCTTCATCGGATAGCGGGTGTATTTGCCGCTCGTGGTAATTTCCGACACTTCCTGCTGGATCGCCGGAATATCCTCGCGGCTGGTGGCATTGCCCAGCATCGACATGGTCATCGCCAGTTCGCGTGCACCCTGCACACGGATGCAGCCGTGGCTCAGCGCGCGATTGTCCTGGTTGAACAGGTGGCGGCTGGGCGTGTCGTGCAGGAAGATCGCGTGCTCGTTAGGCATGTCGAGCTTCATCAGGCCGAGCGAGTTCTGCGGGCCGGGCTGCTGGACCACGGTGACCCAGCCATTGGCGCCCTTGGTCGCCTTGTACCCGGCACTGCGGGCCCAAGCCGGGTTGTTGAGGACCTTTGCCCCCAGACCTTCGCCCTTCACGATCGACTGGGGGACGGTCCATGTCGGATTGTAGATCACGGCCTCGACCATTTCGGCCAACTGCGGAGTCGCGGTGCGTCCCGGCTTGCCGACGACGGTGCGGTAGCTCTTGATGATCTTGCCGTTGACCGTCAGGCGCAGCATGTATTCCGGCACGTTGGTGACGAGATACTGCTTGCCCAGATCCTGCGGCAGCCAGCGCCAGCGGTCCATGTTCGCGCGGATCAGCTTGATGCGCGCAGGATCGGTCGTGGTGGCGAGTTCTTCGCGCAGCGCCGCATAATCGGGATGGACGGGATTGAGCGAAGCAAGCGTCCCGGTGATGTCGCCGCTGGCCAGCGCATCTTCGAGCAGCTTCCAGGTCGGCATGCGGTCGGCGTCCGGATCGACGACGAACCACTGGCGGCGTGAATCCATCGGCGTGCGCCCATCGCGCAGGTCTTCGACCATCCAGACGAAAATCTCGCTGGCCAGCCGGTTGAGTTGCTCGCCCTCGCCTGCGGCAATGGCTGCCTTCAACTCGGACGCGCGATAGTCCGACGGGTTGAGTCCTTCCGACTTCATGCCGGGAATGAAGGCCAATAGATCTTCGGCCTGGGCAATCGTCCATACTCCCTCGAGCGAGGGGATTTCCTGCACCACCTCGCCGCTCTGCATGCGGATATCGCCGAACGCTTCATCAACCGTCCGGCCCGTTCTCGGTTGGGCGGAAGGTGCCGTCTCTTGCGCCTCGGGCTGCGGCAGGATGCTTTCGGGCGCGGCGTCCTGCGCGCCTGCCGAAGTGGCAAGGATGGCCGCGGTGACCGCGGTGCCTGTGATAATCTTCAAACTTTTCATATTGGCCCACCAGAAATGCCGGGAACGGGAAAAGGTCCCGCTTAATCGGCGCTATCCACTATAAACTTTCCAACACAATCGGCGATCCCGGCTTACCCACTGCTGAACCGGGTGACGCATGCGCCGGAGCGCCCTATGGCAGGAAGAATGAGCGCCAGCGACCCTTCGATCAAGCCGATCCTGGCTGCCCTGGCAGGCATCGCGCTCTATTCCGCCATGGACGCGGTGATGAAGAGCGCCAGCATCGCGATCGGAGCCTATAGCGCCTATCTCCTGCGCTGCGCGATCGGGTTTGTCATCATCGCCCCCATCTGGTGGTGGCGGGGAGGCAAGCTGCCGGTCCGGGCAGTGTGGCGGGTTCATCTTGTCCGCGGAGTGGTGGTCGCCTTCATGGGCTGGACCTTCTTCGCCTCGCTCGTCCATCTCCCCCTGGCAGAAGCGATCGCAATCAGCTTCGTCGCGCCGCTGATCGCACTCTATCTTTCCGCCATCCTGCTCGGCGAACAGATCGAACGGCGCGCAGTGGTGGCCGCCCTGCTGGGCCTTGCCGGCGTTATCGTGATCGTCGGTGACCGCCTCGGACGCCAGACCATGACCGACGACGCGGCCAAAGGGCTGGCATTGATCGGCATTTCGGCGATTCTCTACGCCTGGAACCTAGTTCTCCAGCGGCAGCAGGCGCTGGTCGCCGGACCGGCAGAGGTCAGCACGTTCCAGAACGGCATCGTCACCTTGGTCCTGCTTGCAGGTGCGCCTTTCCTCCTCGAATGGCCCGAAACCCGCGCATGGCTGGAAATCGGCGCCGGCGCGCTACTGGCGGTAGGAGCCGCACTGTTCTTCGCCTGGGCCTATGCCCGCGCGCAGGCGCAGCAACTCGTTACGATAGAATATACCGGCTTCCTCTGGGCATCGCTCTTCGGCTGGCTCTATTTCGGGGAGGGCGTCAGCGGCACGACCATCATCGGCGCGCTGTTGATTGTCGCAGGGTGCTGGATTGCGACCCGCAGGCGGCGACCCGAGCAGACCGCGCTCTAGCGCTGGGCGCTGGCTATCGCGGGGCAGGCGCAGTTTCGCGGGCTGGAGCTTCTCAGCCCGCGAAGGTGAAGGCTGCGGTAAACATACCGGCCACACCGAGGGCAGCAGCGACAACAGCGAGACGAAGGGGTCGGTGCGACTTGTCCGTCGCGTCCAGCGGGCCACTCATGGTTCTTCTCCTCATCGGGCCGCGCGCTATCGCCATTATCGACCGTGCGCGCCATTTGCCCCAATTTTGCCTTAATAAGCGCTGAAGAGCCGCCCGGGTTCCCGCCGAAGCGTTCCGGAAGGCGGCGACCCTTGATTTTTTGCCCGCCACAGCGCACAGGCGCGGCACATTTGGCCGCCCTGCCCATTGGTGGTGTGACGGCTCCAGAAAGAAAGGATTTCTCCCGCATGACCCAGGTCGGCCAGGACACGCTCGGAACACGCTCCACCCTCACAGTCAACGGCAAGGAATATGCCTATTATTCCTTCGACAAGGCGGCCGAGAAAATCGGCGACGTTTCGAGACTTCCCTTCAGCCTGAAGGTCCTGCTGGAAAACATGCTGCGTTTCGAGGATGGCGGGTTCACCGTTTCCACCGACGATGCGCAAGCGATCGCCGACTGGCAGAAAAACCCCAAGACCGGCAAGGAAATCCAGTATCGCCCCGCGCGCGTGCTGCTGCAGGATTTCACCGGCGTGCCCTGCGTGGTCGACCTTGCCGCCATGCGCGATGCGATCAGCAAGCTCGGCGGGGATACCGCCAAGATCAACCCGCAGGTGCCGGTGAACCTGGTGATCGACCACTCGGTCATGGTCGACGAATTCGGCCACCCCAAGGCCTTCGAAAAGAACGTCGAGCTTGAATATGCCCGCAATGCCGAGCGCTACGACTTCCTCAAATGGGGTTCGAAGAGTTTCCGCAACTTCTCCGCTGTGCCTCCGGGCACCGGCATCTGCCACCAGGTGAACCTCGAATACATCGGCAAGGGTGTGTGGAGCAGCGAAGACGATAAAGGCCAGCTGATCGCCTATCCCGACACCTGCGTCGGCACCGACAGCCACACCACCATGATCAACGGCCTCGGCGTGCTGGGCTGGGGCGTCGGCGGGATCGAAGCCGAAGCCGCCATGCTTGGCCAACCGATCTCGATGCTGATCCCCGAAGTGGTCGGCTTCAAGCTGACCGGCGCTATGGCCGAAGGCGTCACCGCAACCGATCTCGTGCTGACCTGCGTGCAGATGCTGCGCGAAGTGGGCGTGGTGGGCCGCTTCGTCGAATTCTACGGCGAAGGCGTTGCCAATCTCACGCTTGCCGACCGTGCGACGATCGCCAACATGGCCCCCGAATACGGCGCGACCTGCGGCTTTTTCGGCATCGACGACAAGACGCTGGATTACATGCGCCTGACGGGCCGCGACGAGGAAACCATCGCGCTGGTCGAAGCCTATTCGAAAGAGCAGGGCATGTGGTTCACGCCGGAGAACCAACCGGTATTCACCAAGACGCTCGAACTCGACCTGTCGAAGGTCGTCCCCAGCCTCGCCGGACCCAAGCGCCCTCAGGACCGCGTCGCGCTGCCGCAGGTGGACGAGCTGTTCAACACCGATCTCAAATCGGTCTACAAAAAGGACGCGCCGGTCCGCGTCGCGGTCGAAGGCAAGGACCATGACGTCGGTGACGGCGACGTGGTGATTGCCGCAATCACCAGCTGCACAAACACCTCCAACCCGGACGTGCTGATCGCAGCGGGCCTCGTCGCCAAGAAGGCGCACGAGAAAGGCCTCAAGCCCAAGCCTTGGGTGAAGACCAGCCTTGCGCCCGGTTCGCAGGTCGTCACCGACTATCTCGTGAAATCGGGCCTGCAGGACGATCTCGATGCCATGGGCTTTGACCTCGTCGGCTATGGCTGCACCACCTGCATCGGCAATTCGGGCCCGCTTGCCCCGCCCATCAGCAAGGCGATCAACGGCAACGATATCGTCGCCGCCAGCGTACTTTCGGGCAACCGCAATTTCGAAGGCCGCGTATCGCCCGATGTGCGCGCCAACTTCCTCGCCTCGCCGCCGCTGGTGGTCGCCTATTCGATCCTCGGCACGGTGACGAAGGATATCACCGAAACGCCGCTGGGCCAGGACCAGGACGGCAAGGACGTGATGCTGGCCGATGTCTGGCCGACGAACGGCGAGATCGCACAGCACCGCGCTGCCAATATCGACCGCGAAATGTTCACCAGCCGCTATGCCGACGTCTACAAGGGCGACGAGCACTGGCAGGCAATCAAGGTCGAAGCCAGCGATACCTATCGCTGGAGCCCGACCAGCACCTATGTCGCCAGCCCGCCTTTCTTCGAAGGCATGAGCATGGAGCCCGCGCCGGTGACCGATATCACCGATGCGAAGCCGCTGGCCATCCTCGGCGATTCGACCACCACCGATCACATCAGCCCGGCCGGTTCGATCAAGGAAGACAGCCCGGCGGGTGAATATCTCAAGAGCCACCAGGTCTCGAAGGCGGACTTCAACTCCTACGGATCGCGCCGCGGCAACCACGAAGTGATGATGCGCGGCACCTTCGCCAATATCCGCATCAAGAACGAAATGGTCCCCGGCGTCGAAGGCGGCGAAACGCTCTACAAGGGCGAGCAGATGCCGATCTACGACGCAGCGATGAAGCACAAGGAAGACGGCACGCCGCTGGTCGTGATCGCGGGCAAGGAATACGGCACCGGCTCCAGCCGCGACTGGGCTGCCAAGGGCACGATCCTGCTCGGCGTGCGCGCAGTAATCGTCGAAAGCTTCGAGCGTATCCACCGCTCGAACCTGATCGGAATGGGCGTGCTGCCGCTGCAGTTCAAGGACGGCGAAACGCGCAAGAGCCTCGGCCTCGGCGCGAACGACACGTTCACGATTAAGGGCCTTGCGGACCTGACACCGGGCCAGGATGTAGAAGTCGAAGTCACGCATGAAGACGGCTCGAAGGCTACCTTCACTGCGCTCTGTCGCATCGATACGGCGAACGAGATGGAATATTACCGCAACGGCGGCATCCTCCACTACGTGCTGCGCAAGCTCGCGGCAGCGTAAGCTGGAAGGGCGGCGGCAATGCTGGACTGGCTGCGCCGCCGCCTCGCCTCTGGCAATTTCGACGAGAAGGCCGATCCCGCGCGCCTTTCCGCCATTGGCCGGGAGGTTGCGGAGCGGCTGCGCGCAACCGAAGGCGTAAGCGAGCGGGGCAGCAAGAAGGCCGAACTGTTCCTGATGCCGGGCTTCCTCGCTCCGGCGGAATGTGAGCGGTTGATCGAACTCATTGAAAGCAATCTGCTGCCCTCCCCACTGTTCTCCGACCCGACCGGAACCGGCGCGCGCACCAGCCAGACCCATTACTTCTCCGCCGAGGAGCCTGAAGTCGCGGCGTTGGGCGCGAAGCTCGACGACCTGCTCGGCCTCGAACGGCGGCAGGCCGAAACCGTGCAGGGCCAGCGTTACGATATCGGCCAGGAATATCGCCACCACCGGGACTTCTTCCGGGTCGAGCGCGAACACTGGCAGCTTGAACGCCGCCGCGGCGGGCAGCGAACATGGTCGGCCATGGTCTATCTCAACACAGTAGAGGCTGGCGGTGAGACCGATTTTCCCGAATTGGGCCTGAGCGTCGCGCCCGAGCCGGGCATGCTCATCGCCTGGAACAATGTCGACCGCCACGGTGACCCCAATCCGGCGACCCTGCACGCAGGGATGCCGGTCGAGGCCGGGCGAAAATATGTCGTGACCCAGTGGTACCGGATGGAAGACTGGTGCCGCAGTCCGGGCCCGGCCGAAAACGCCTAGGCGTCGTCTTCGAACAGACCGCCCTGCGGGGCCTGCGAAGCCTGCGGGGGACGCATTCCCAAATGGCTCCAGCCGCCATCGTTGAGCATCCGCCCACGCGCGGTGCGCGCAATCAGGCCGAGCTGGATGAGATAGGGCTCGATCACTTCCTCGACCGTGTCGCGCGGCTCGCTGAGGCCCGCCGCAAGCGTTTCCACGCCGACCGGCCCGCCTTTGTAGGTGGTGGCGATCATGGTGAGGTAGCGGCGGTCCATTGCGTCGAGGCCGAGGCTATCGACCTCCAGCCGGGTCAGCGCCTCGTCCGCAACCCTGGTGGTAACCAAAGGTTCGTCCAGCACGGATGCGAAATCGCGTACGCGGCGCATCAGGCGCCCTGCAACGCGCGGAGTGCCGCGCGACCGGCGGGCAATCTCGCGCGCGCCGCCCTCGTCGATCCCCATGCCGAGCAGCCCCGCCCCGCGGGTGACGACCTTGAGCAGTTCGTTCTCGGTGTAGAAGTTGAGGCGCACCGGAATGCCGAAACGGTCGCGCAAGGGCGTGGTCAGCAGCCCCTGCCGCGTGGTCGCACCGACCAGCGTGAAGGGTGGCAGGTCGATCCTGACGCTGCGCGCCGAGGGACCCTCGCCGATGATGATATCGAGCGCACGGTCTTCCATTGCCGGATAGAGCACTTCCTCGACCACCGGATTGAGCCGGTGGATCTCGTCGATGAAGAGTACATCGTTCGGCTCGAGATTGGTGAGAAGCGCGGCAAGGTCACCCGCCTTGGCGATCACCGGCCCGCTGGTAGCGCGAAAGCCCACGCCCAGTTCCTTCGAGACGATCTGCGCCAGCGTGGTCTTGCCGAGACCGGGAGGACCGAAGAACAAGACATGGTCCATCGCCTCGCCGCGGTTCTTCGCCGCCTCGATGAACACACGCAAATTCTCGCGCGCCGCCTTCTGCCCGACGAACTCGGCAAGGCTCTTGGGCCGCAGAGCCGCGTCCGGATCTTCCGGCTGCCGATCAGGCGAATGGAGGGGGACGGGTTCAATCATCTATCGCCTTGGTTACTCCTGGCTTCGATCACACACGAATTGGCGGACGACAATGCGCCTCCAGCACGTGAAGGAACAGGTCCAACCACCCACGCCCCGCCTCGCGCTTTGCATTCTTCGGCAGAGTCGATGACATTGGCAAACCGGATCACAAGTCCAGCAATGGCCAACACAACAAACAAGGCCAAGCCTCCCCAGAACTTGATGACCGGGTTCAACTTAACATCACCCATGATGCCGCGAACAAATATCATGCCGTGGCACTCAAAACGTGTTCATCGTATAGCCGCGCTGCTGAGGTCCGGCATGAGCGGTTATTACAGAGTGGTCCATTGCGACGTCCTCAGACGGATGGTCGATCGGCGAATTGGATGCTGAAACGAGTTCAGTATAACGGGAAGGATAGGTAGCCCGGCTCATCCTGCAGCCTTCTTCAGTGCGACCCGTATCAGCTCGCCTTCGCTCGCGCCCTCGCCCAACTCGCCCTGCGCCGCCGCCACTGCGCGCGCGGCTACGGCGGGCTTGAAGCCGAGGTTCTCGAGCGCGCTCACGGCGTCGGCACTGGCACCGCCCGCCGGAAGCGCCGCAGCCGCCATTCCCGGGCCCGATGCGGGCAGTGCTCCGGCCTTGTCCTTCAATTCGTTGACGATCCGCCCGGCCAGCTTCGGCCCCACTCCCTGCGCGCGCGCAACGGTGGCGGCATCGCCCCGGGCGCAGGCCTGCTGCAGCTCGCCGGTCGACAGCGCCGAAAGGATCGCCAGCGCGACCTTGCTGCCTACGCCCTGTACCTGCGTGAGCAGACGGAACCAGTCACGCTCCGCCGCCTCGGCGAAGCCGAGCAGCCGCATGTCGTTTTCCGAAACCTGCAGGTCGGTATAGACGGTGCAGGCTTCCCCCTGCTCGCCCAGAGCGGCGAGGGTCTTCGACGAACAATGGACGAGATAGCCAACACCCGAGACATCGATCACCGCCCAGTCGGCGCCGGTTTCGTCGAGCAGGCCCTTCAGCTTCGCTATCATGGGGTTTCCTTGGGCATGCTTTGTTCTTGCCCCTCAAGAAGGTTTTGGTCCAGCACGAATGGACACGCGCCCACAGTTGCGACAGACAGAAGCTCATGAGCTGGAACACATTCGGACGCGTGCTGCGCTTCACCACCTGGGGAGAAAGCCACGGAGCCGCGATAGGCGCGGTGGTCGATGGGTGCCCGCCGGGGATCGAGCTGGCGGAAACCGACATTCAACCCTTCCTCGATGCGCGCAAGCCGGGACAGAACAAGTTCACCACCCAGCGCAAGGAGCCGGACGAGGTTCGCATCCTGTCGGGCGTGTTCGAGGGGAAGACCACGGGCACTCCCATCAGCCTGCTGATCGAAAACACCGATCAGCGGTCCAAGGACTATTCCGAGATCGCCAATACCTATCGCCCCGGTCATGCCGACTATGCCTATGACGCGAAATATGGGCTTAGGGACTATCGCGGTGGCGGACGCAGCAGCGCGCGCGAGACGGCGATGCGGGTGGCGACGGGCGCGGTGGCGCGGAAGGTCATCCCTGGCGTAAGCATCCTCGCCTATGTCGCCGAAATTGGCGGCGACCGGATCGATCCAGCCAATTTCGACCGCGACGAAATCGCGCGCAATCCCTTCTGGTGTCCCGATGCAGCGGCGACGAAACGGTGGGAAGCACTGGTCGACGATGCGCGAAAGGCCGGATCATCGCTCGGCGCAGTGGTCGAATGCGTAGCGGAAGGCGTTCCCGCAGGCTGGGGCGCGCCGATCTATGCGAAACTCGATAGCGATCTGGCGGCGGGCATGATGAGTATCAACGCGGTCAAGGGCGTCGAGATCGGCGATGGCTTCGACGCCGCACGCCTGACCGGCGAGCAGAATGCCGATGGCATGTCACCCGGTGAGAATGGTCCGGAATTCGCCGCCAATCACGCAGGAGGTATCGCTGGCGGCATCTCGACCGGCCAGCCGGTGGTCTGCCGCGTGGCCTTCAAGCCGACCAGTTCGATCCTGACCCCGGTGGCCAGTATCGACCGGCAGGGCGAGGCGACCGAAGTCCGCACCAAGGGCCGCCACGACCCCTGCGTCGGCATCCGCGGCACGCCGGTAGTCGAGGCCATGATGGCACTGGTGCTGGCGGATCACAGACTGCTTCATCGGGCGCAATGTAGCTAGGGTCCGCGACAAGCAGAGCGCGCGCCCAAGTCTCATGCGGGAGGATTTGCCGCGCGATGGTGTGAGGTAGCTGGCAGTGTTTGGACTCTTCCTTCCTCCCAAATGCCCCTCTACCTTGCACCAGACGCAACGAAACCCTCTTTCTGTTGCGCTTTTCGAAAGTTCCATTGAGTTAATCGATTATTCCGATGCTAACAATCGCAACATATCGCTTTTGTGCATCGCGACATCGCCTATCTGACACCCATCAGTTTCAACCCGAACAACGGAGAAAAACCTATGGGTATCATCGGAAGCCAGATCAAACCGTTCAGCGCCACCGCCTTCAAGGCCGGTGAAGATTTCTATGAAGTCACCGACGAAGACGTGAAAGGCAAGTGGGCCGTATTCTTCTTCTACCCGGCCGACTTCACCTTCGTCTGCCCGACCGAACTCGAAGATCTGGGCGAGCAGTACAACATGCTCCAGAAGATGGACGTCGAGGTCTATGCTGTGTCGACCGACACGCATTTCAGCCACAAGGCATGGCACGACACCAGCGAGAAGATCGGCAAGCTGAGCTTCCCGTTCCTCGGCGACCAGAACCACGTCCTCGCGCGCAATTTCGACGTGCTGCGTGAAGGCGCAGGCCTTGCCGACCGTGCAACCTTCGTGGTCGATCCGGACGGCGTGATCCAGATCATGGAACAGACTTGTGAAGGCGTAGGCCGCAATGCCAACGAACTCGCCCGCAAGATCAAGGCTGCCCAGTATGTCCGCGCCAATCCCGGCCAGGTCTGCCCGGCCGCATGGGAAGAAGGCAGCGACACGCTGGCACCTTCGCTCGACCTCGTCGGCAAGATCTAAACCGACAGGAAATATTAAGGCGGGCGTTCCTAGTTTTCGCCCGCCTCAAGAGCCCGAGACAATAATCTCGGGTCGCTGGAAGACCCGGGGCAATCCTCCCCCCCAGCCCCGGGTCTTTTCCATCCCTTTGAATTTCGATCACGCCCGCAACCTACGCCCGGAGTCCGTCCATGCTCGATGCGAACCTTACCCAGCAGCTGAAGACCTATCTCGCCAATCTGCGCGAGCCGGTGGAACTGGTCGCCTCGCTTGGCGACGATGAGAAATCGCGCCAGACGCGCGAACTGCTCGAAGAGATCGCCGCGCTGCACGAAGACGTCAGCGCCAGCTTCGACGGCACCGATGACCGCAAGCCCAGCTTCGTCATCCGCCGCGCCAGCGATGCGGAGAAGTGGGTGCGGTTCGCGGGGCTCCCCATGGGGCACGAGTTCACCTCGCTGGTGCTTGCCCTGCTGTGGGCTGGCGGCCATCCGCCCAAGGTCGACGCCGACCTGCTCGAGCAGGTGCGCGGGCTGGAGGGCGATTTCAATTTCGAGATGTATTTCTCGCTGAGCTGCCACAACTGCCCCGACGTGGTGCAGGCACTGACGCTGATGGCGCTGGAAAACCCGCGCGTCACGGCGACGCTGATCGAAGGCGGCACCTATCAGGACGAAGTCGATGCACGTGACGTGATGGCCGTGCCCGCGACCTTCCTCAACGGTGAACCCTTTTACAATGGCAAGATGGAACTGGCCGAAATCCTCGCCAAGGTGGATACCGGCGCGGACGCAAAGGCGGCGGAGAAGCTCGCCGCCAAGGACCCGTTCGAAGTGCTGGTTGTCGGCGGAGGTCCTGCGGGTGCCGCCTCGGCGATCTATACCGCGCGCAAGGGTTTCCGTACCGGTATTGCGGCCGAACGCTTCGGCGGACAGCTGCATGACACGCTGGGCATCGAGAACCTGCCCGGTACCGCCTATACCGAGGGTCCCAAGCTGGCGGGTGATCTCGAACGCCATATCGGCGAATACGATATCGACCTGATGAACCTCTCCAGGGCGGTAAAGCTGGTCCCGGCTAAGGAAGAAGGCGGGCTGCACACGGTGGAGCTTGGCAATGGCGCATCGCTCAAGACGCGCAGCCTGATCCTTGCGACCGGCGCGCGCTGGCGCAACCTGGGCGTTCCGGGCGAAGCGGAGTATCGCAACAAGGGCGTGGCCTATTGCCCGCACTGCGACGGTCCGCTGTTCAAGGGCAAGCGCATCGCGGTGATCGGCGGCGGCAATTCGGGCGTAGAGGCAGCGATCGATCTTGCCAAGATCGTCGGCCATGTCACGCTGATCGAATATGACGAAAAGCTGCGCGCAGACGAGGTACTGCAGAAGAAGCTCCGCAGCATGGACAATGTCGAAATCGTCACCAGCGGCCAGACCACTGAGATTACTGGCAATGGCGGCAAGGTCGACGGGCTGATGCTGAAGGACCGCAAGAGCGGCGACACGCGCCGGATCGAGCTGGAAGGCGTGTTCGTGCAGATCGGCCTGGTGCCGAACACCGAATGGCTCAAGGATAGCGGTCTCGAACTTACCAACTTCGGCGAAATCGCGACCGACGAGGAAGGCCGCACAAACCTGCCCGGCATCTTCGGTGCAGGCGACGTAACCGACGTGCCCTACAAGCAGATCGTGGTCGCCATGGGCGAAGGTTCGAAGGCCGGGCTCTCTGCCTTCGATTACCTGATCCGGACCGAGCCTGCCGAAGAGATAGCCCAAGCCGCCTGACCGTTCATAAACGCAACACGAAAGCGTCGTCATTCCAGCAGGATGGCGGCGTTTTTCGTATGCGCGCCACAGCTCGCCGCACAATCGCTTCCGCCTATCTATTTGAACCGTTTAATCGATTGGACGAATAAGCCGACCGGGTTCAACGTGCTGCCCAACCTCGGACGGGAGACCGAGTCTTTAATTTCTAGAGGAGAGAGTTTTCATGGACGCCAAGACCGGAGACATCAGCGGCTGCCCCTTCCACGGTGACGGAGGTACCCGCTCGCTGCTCGGCCGCACCAACCGCGATTGGTGGCCCGACCAGCTCGATCTCGAAATCCTCACCGAAGGCGGCCGTGCCGCCGATCCGATGGGCGAAGATTTCGATTATTGCGAAGCCTTCAATGCGCTTGATTACACCGCGCTGAAGAAAGACCTTACCGACCTGATGACCGACAGCCAGCCCTGGTGGCCGGCAGACTATGGGCATTACGGCCCCTTCTTCATCCGCATGGCATGGCATGCGGCCGGCACCTATCGCACCGGCGACGGACGCGGCGGCGCTTCCAGCGGCCAGCAGCGCTTCGCCCCGCTCAACAGCTGGCCCGACAATGGCAATCTCGACAAGGCACGCCGCCTGCTGTGGCCGATCAAGCAGAAATACGGCAAGCAAATCAGCTGGGCCGACCTCTTCATCCTCACCGGCAATGTCGCAATCGAATCGATGGGCGGGCCGGTGTTCGGCTTCGGTGGCGGCCGCAAGGACGTGTTCGATCCGGAAACCGTCTATTGGGGCACCGAAGAGAAATGGGTTAATGAGGGCGTCGAAACCCGTATCCTTCCCGATGAAGGCAAGGCGCTCGAAAATCCGCTCGCCGCGATCCAGATGGGTCTCATCTACGTCAATCCCGAAGGGCCGGGCGGCAATCCGCACGATGCCGAGGGCATGGCGCGCGACATGCGCGAAACCTTCGCCCGCATGGCGATGAACGACGAAGAAACCGTCGCCCTGACCGCCGGTGGCCACGCTTTCGGCAAGTGCCACGGCGCGGCACCTTCGGATACGTTCGGTAGCGCTCCGGAAGGCGAGAACCTGCATCGCATGGGCTTCGGCTGGCTGACCGATCCTGAAGAGATCGAAAAGGGCCATATCACCACCAGCGGTATCGAAGGTTCGTGGACCCCGAATCCCACACAGTGGGGCAATGACTATTTCCGTCTGTTGTTCAAATACGACTACGAGCTGACCAAATCGCCTGCCGGTGCCTACCAGTGGACCCCTGTCAATCCGGAGGAAGCCGATCTGGCACCCGATGCGCGGGACCCGAACAAGAAGGTCCCGACCATCATGACCACGGCGGACATGGCGCTGAAGCGCGATCCCGAATATCGCAAGATTTCGGAACGCTTCCTCAACGACCAGGCCGCGCTCGACGATGCATTCGCCCGCGCATGGTTCAAGCTGACCCACCGCGACATGGGGCCCAAGGTCCGCTATCTCGGCCCCGAAGTTCCCGCCGAAGACCTGATCTGGCAGGATCCGATCCCGGCCGGAACGCAGGTATCCGACAGCGACCTGTCCTCGTTCAAATCTAAGGTACTGAGCAGTGGCCTTTCGATTGCCGAACTGGTCAAGGCGGCCTGGGCTTCGGCCTCGACCTACCGCAATTCGGATCACCGCGGCGGTGCCAACGGGGCGCATATCCGCTTCGACGAGATCCGCAACTGGACGGTCAACGATCCCGAAGAGCTCGGCAAGGTGCTGAACAAGCTCGACGAAATCCGCGGAAGCATTTCCATGGCCGATGCCATCGTCATCGCCGGTTCGGCAGCAGTCGAAAAGGCGGCGAAGGATGCCGGTTTCGATATCTCCGTCCCGGTCACCACCGGCCGCGGCGATGCGAAGCGGGAAGATTTCGATGCCGAAAGCTGGGAGCCGCTGGAGCCCTTTGCCGACGGTTTCCGCAATTACCTGAAGACCAAGGCTTCGGTGAAGACCGAGGATCTGCTGATCGACAGGGCTCACCTACTCGGCCTCTCGATCCCCGAGATGACCGTGCTGGTCGGCGGCTTGCGCGCGCTGGGCGCGGTGAGCAAGCATGCCAAGCACGGCAACAAGATCGGTGTGCTCACCGAAACGCCCGGCAAGCTCGACAACAGCTTCTTCCTCAACCTGCTCCACATGGGCACGGTATGGGAAGTGGTCGACGAAAGCGGCGACGAGGAATTCGTCGGTCGGTGCCGCATCCATGGCAGCGAAAAATGGCGCGCAACCCGCACCGATCTGGTCTTCGGTTCCAATTCCCGCCTGCGGGCCGTGGCCGAAGTCTATGCCGAAAACGGCAATGAAGAGAAGTTCGTGCGCGATTTCGTCAAGGCCTGGACCAAGGTCATGGATGCCGACCGCTTCGATCTCGAATACGCGAAATATCACCGGTAGGGCCGCCGAGGACCCTTCGGGAGCGAGGAGCCCCCGGCAGCACAATGCCGGGGGCTTTTTGTTGTCCCGTATGCTTACCGTTCTCGCCTGAGAACGATGTAGAGCGCGCCCTCTCCGCCGTGGCGGAGGTGGGCGCGCCTTACTGCTGCGATGGCGGAATGGTGGCTGGAGGCTGCCAGCCAGTCCAGCACCTTGGCGCGAATGGCGCCGCGTTTGATGCCGCGGTCGGCCGGATCGACGGGGCGCGGCTTGCCCGTGACGAGCAGGATGGTGCGTGCACCCATGGCGCGGGCCTGCGCGACGCCGCTCATCAGACGATCATAGGCCGCGTCGAGACCGTGGCCGTGCAGGTCGAGAGTGAAATCGGGCTGTATGGTGCCGGTTTTCAGCCGCTTGTCCCAATGCGAATCCAGATTGTTCTGCGGGCGCCGGACCTGCTGGACGACTGGCCTTGGAGCCGGAGTCGGCCTTGGAGGCTTGGCTACGGGCGCCTTCGCCTGCGGTTTGGGCGGCGAAACCACGGGCGCAGGCTGCTTGCGAATGACCTGCGGGTGCAAGGGCTTCACCGTCGCCGTCACCTTCTCCCAGGCGGCCGCTTCCTCTGCGCTCAGCCCCCGAGGCGCCGTCATGGCTTCAAGCGCGCAAGCGTCCCCTTGGGAAGCAGCAGGTAAGACCTGCCGCGGCTGCTCATGCCGCCGGCGATTTCACGGGCGTCCGCGCCATTGCCCCAGAAAGTGTCGAAGCGGTTCGCGCCCTTGATCGCTCCGCCGGTATCCTGCGCAATCCACAGGCCGTCGGCCACGTCATGCTCCATGTCCAGCCAGACCGGGGCGCCATAGGGCACGAATTTCGGATCAACCGCCACGCTATCGCCGCGCTTCACCGGGATTTCGAGCGAGCCGAGCGGACCTTCGGTGTCGAGTTCGCGGAAGAATATCCAGCTCTTGTTGAGCCGCATGATCTCCGCACCCTTTTCCGGATTGTCGCGGATATAGGCGATGATCCCCTGCATCGAGGTGGGATAGGGCGTGCCGTCGCCGATCAGGCCCTGTTCGCGCATCACGCGCCCGATGCCGACATATTCGCGGCCGTTCTGTCCCGCATAACCGATGCGCATCAAATTGCCGTCGGGCAAACGCAGCAAACCGCTGCCCTGGATTTGGAGAAAGAAGAATTCGACCGGATCGGCTGCCCAGGCGATCACCGGCACTTTGCCGCCGAGCACGCCCGTCTCGATCTCGGCGCGTTCGTAATAGGGTACGAAATCGCCGTTCTCGTCATAGCGGCCGAGCGGCGGGCGGCCGGTTCGCTCGCTTTCGGGCATGTCTTCCGGCCAGGCACGCACGAGATCGTCGGGCATGGCATAGACCGGTATTTGGTATCCCGGCGCCTGTACGCGGCTGCCGAGTATCTCCGGCTCGAAATAGCCAGTGGCAAAGGCTTCCCCGTCACCGACAATGACAGTTTCGAACTGGCTTCTGAAGAATTCCACCGGATCGCCCGACCAGTTTTCCGCCGCGCCGCAAGGGCCTTGCCAATCGACCCGCCGCGTCAAACCGCTGGCGTCATCGCGAAACAGGATCTTGCTGCACGAGGCGCGGAAGGCCGCGAGAGCGGGCGCAGCATCCCAACCGGCAAACGGCATGGTCTCGATGGCGGGGCCCGGAGAAAGAGTGGCCGCCAAAGCGGTATCTGCAGGTATCGCCGGGGGTGGCTCCACTGCGCCCGTGTCCATCGGGGGACGGGCGTCGGGAATGGCAGCGCATCCCGCAAGGCTGAAGGCTGCTACCAGCCCGGCGAGACGATGCATGGATACTCTCCGAATTATGGGACGGCGATCAGCCCTGGTCGGTCTCGTCGAGCACCCAGTTCGGATCGCTCGCATCGACATTGCGGCGGAAGGTCCAGATATCGCGGCTTTCCACCGCATCGTCCAGCGAACCGGCGATGACGTTGCCATCCTTGTCGCGCGTCAGCGAGGCAATGTCGGATACGAACAGGACCGAGATACGCGCCGTGCGCCGATCGAGATCCGCCGAATGGACCGTCGCATCCTCGATGCGGATGAGACGGTTTTCCAGCGTCTCGCCCGCTTCGGTGCGGGCATCGATGGCGGCTGCAAAACCGGCATAGACATCGTCGTCCGTCAGTTCGCGCAGGGTTTCCTTGTCGCCTTCCCAGAAGGCTTCGAGGATCATGCCGTAGGCTGCCTTCGCCCCGTCGAGGAAGGCGAGCAGGTCGAACCGCGGATCGGCACTGGCGATGGCGCGAATGGCGCTTTCATTGGCGGAAGAGGCATTGTCCACGCTCCGCAGCCGGACAGGCTCGCGCGTGCCCGCAGACTGATGACCGGTCACAGGCGGAACCTGGGAATCGGGTGCATCGAAGCGGTGCCGTGCCGGTTCTTCTTCATGCTCGGAACGCTGCCCGAGCACGGAATAGAGACGCAGCCCGAGAAAGGCGGCGATGGCGGCGAGGATGACGATCTCGTAGATCACAAATACTAGTCCAATTGCAGGTTCTGTTTTGCCTACGTGCCGGAGGGCCAGGCAGTTCCACACTTACCTGCCCTAGATAGGAATTACAAACGGGCAATGCTCCGCCGCACCATGCTTGCGCCGGGTTGCCGGAGGCTCCGTCAGCCGCATTGCCCCGCGCGCGAGGGGGTGCTAGGCGCGCGCCGAACCAGCCGGGCGGCCCGCACGGGCGCCGGCCAATCCGATTCGACATACGCAAAGAAGTGATTTTCCCATGGCCGATGAAAACGACGTACTGACCGATCTCAACATGGACCCTGCAGCCGGTGCCAACGGTGCGGACAACCGTCCGGCGGTGGGCCTGATCAATCAGTACATCAAAGACCTCTCGGTCGAGAATCCCAACGCACCGCAGAGCTTCCAGTGGAACGACCAGCCGCGTGTGGACGTGCAGGTGAACATCGGCGCAAACAAGGTGAGCGACGAGGTCCACGAGGTCGAGCTGAAGATGACGGCCCGCGCCGATGGCGAAAAGGGTAATCTCTACATCGTCGAACTGGCCTATTGCGGGCTCGTGGGCATTCGTAATGTGCCCGACGAGCACGCCCATGCCTTCCTCTTCGCCGAGGCTCCGCGCCTGCTCTTCCCTTTCGCCCGCGCAGTGATTTCCGATGCCGTGCGCGATGCCGGCTTCCCGCCGCTGCTGCTCGATCCGATGGATTTCGGTGCCCTCTACCAGCAGCAGTTGCAAGCCCGCGCGGCGCAGCAGGGCGAAGGCGCACCTGCGCCGGCCGGCGACAACTGACGCATCAGAGACCTAATAGGCCATGAGCCTGCTCAAACATGTCGGGACGATCGGCTCGCTGACGATGGTGAGCCGCGTCGCTGGCATGGCGCGCGAGATGATCTTCAGCCGCGTGCTCGGCGCCAATGCGGTGACCGATGCGTGGTTTCAGGCCTTCATCATTCCCAACGTCTTCCGCCGCCTCTTCGCGGAAGGCGCATTCTCGGCCGCCTTCGTGCCGATGTTCTCAAAGCGCCTGCATGGCACCACAGACCCCGAAACCGGGCTGGAGAGTGCGCGCAGCTTTTCGGACGACGTGCTGAGCGTATTCCTCCCCGTGCTTATCCTGCTGTGTGCGGTGATGATGGTTGCCATGCCGGGCGTGATCTGGATTTTGTCCGAAAAACCGATCGATCCGGAAAATTTTGATCTGGCCGTGGCCTTCGCGCGGGTCATGTTTCCCTATATCGTGCTGGTCAGCCTGGTTACACTGTTCACCGGAATGCTCAATTCGGTGAGCCGTTTCGCCCCGGGTGCAAGCTTTCCGATCATTCTCAACCTCGTACTGATTGCGGCGTTGCTGGGCGGCGAATATGCAGCCGATACTCTTGGCTGGAACGTGGAGCAGGTTGGTTATGCAGTGGCCTGGGCCGTGCCCGGCGCGGGCGTGCTGCAACTCGCTTGGCTCTATTACTGGACCCGGGTGGAAGGCTTCCGGCCCAAATTGCTCTGGCCGCGCATCACGCCCGAGGTAAAGCGGCTGAGCATAATCGCCCTGCCGGCGGCAATCGGCGGCGGCGCGTATCAGATCAATACGCTCGTCCAGCTCTATTTCCTCAACCAGCTGGCCGACGGTTCGGTGAGTTACATGAACTATGCCGACCGTCTGAACCAGCTGCCGCTGGGAATCATCGGGATCGCGCTGTCGACCGCCATCCTTCCGACGCTGTCGAAATTCGTGGGCAGCAAGAACAAGGAAGGCGCAGATCGCATCCAGTCCGATGCGATCGAGCTGTCCATGCTGCTCACCATACCGGCGGCAGTGGCGCTGGCGGTGTGCGCCGTACCGTTCGTGACCATGATCTTCCAGGGCGGCCGCTTCGATCTGGCCGATGCAGCCGCGACGGGCCAGGTGCTCGCCGCGCTGGTGCTGGGCCTGCCCGCCTATGTGCTGGTCAAGGTGCTGGTCCCCAATTTCTACGCCCGTTCGGACACCAAGACCCCGGTATATGCCGCCTTCATTTCGCTGTTTGTCTTCGTCGGGCTGAACTTCGCCATCCTGACCGATTACGGCGTGGTCGGCGTCGCCTTTGCCAGCGTGATCGGCGCGTGGATCAACGTCGCCTATCTCTATGTGATCCTCGTCAAGCGCGGCTATTATTCCATTCCGCTGGCACTTGTCGGCAGGATCGCCCGCCAGCTTGTTGCCGCCGCGGCCATGGGCGGTGCCTTGTGGTTCGCGCGCGATTTGCTAACCGGCTGGTTCTCTGCCGGACTGTTCGAGCGACTGGGCGCCCTGCTCGTCCTCGTCGGCTGTTCGGCAGTGGTCTATTTCGGCGTCGCCTTTGCGGTCGGCGCCAT
Organism: Qipengyuania sp. B-5; assembly: GCF_056857815.1. Classification (NCBI taxonomy): domain Bacteria; kingdom Pseudomonadati; phylum Pseudomonadota; class Alphaproteobacteria; order Sphingomonadales; family Erythrobacteraceae; genus Qipengyuania; species Qipengyuania sp. B-5. Next base: position 28,380 of record NZ_JBSXNU010000054.1, read on the forward strand.
CGACAGGCAGCGGCTTGCCGCCCTTACCAAGAAGAAAGCTCCGTAAGATCATCATGCGTGTAGTCTCCGGCATCCAGCCCACGGGCAATCTCCACCTCGGCAATTACCTGGGCGCGATCCGCAACTGGGTGCGCATGCAGGACGAGATGGAGGATGCGAACCGCGCTCAAGCAGCCTCAGGCGGTAGCGCAGAGAAGAACCAATGCCTCTTCTTCCTGGCCGACCTTCATGCGATCTCCATGCCGCACGTTCCGGCCGACCTGCACAAGGGCACGCTCGAGATGGCGGCGGCGCTGGTCGCCTGCGGGATCGATCCGGCGAAGAGCGTGCTGTTCAACCAGGCACAGGTTCCGCAACATGCCGAGCTGCAATGGCTGCTCGGCGGCACGGCCCGGATGGGCTGGCTCAACCGCATGACTCAGTGGAAGGACAAGGCGGGCAAGAACCGCGAAGGCCAGTCGGTCGCCCTGTTCACCTATCCGGTGCTGCAGGCTGCCGACGTGCTGCTCTACCAGGCGACGCATGTGCCGGTGGGCGAAGACCAGAAGCAGCACCTGGAGCTGGCGCGCGACATTGCGCAGAAGTTCAACAATGACTTCGCATCAGAGGATGCGCCCGTCTTCACCCTGCCCGATCCGATCGTTCCGCCGCAGGCCGCACGGATCATGAGCCTGCGTGACGGCATGGCAAAGATGAGCAAGTCCGATCCGTCCGAGATGAGCCGGATCAATCTGGCGGACGACCCCGATACCGTCATGAAAAAGGTCAAGAAAGCCAAGACCGATCCCGAGGCGCTGCCCAGCGAGGAAGCAGGGCTGGCCGGACGTCCGGAAGCGCTGAACCTGGTGACGATCTATGCCGCGTTGACCGATCGCAGCGTGAGCGACGTGCTGGGTGAATATGGCGGAGAAGGCTTCGGCAAGTTCAAGCCCGCGCTGGGCGAGGTGCTGGTCGAAAGCCTCCGCCCGATCTCGGCGCGCTTCATCGAATTGCTCGAGGATCGCGAGGCGCTGGATGCCATACTCGCGCGCGGCGCTTCCCGCGCACGCGAGATTGCGGTGCCGACGCTCGACGCAACTTACAAGGCGCTGGGCCTCGTGCGGGGTTAAACCCTAACTGCAGTTCCGCTGGCGGAAACCATCAGCATCGAGCCGGTGTCACCGATCACCTCGTAGTCGAGATCGACGCCGACCACTGCATTGCCGCCGCGCGTCGCCGCTTCGGCCTGCAATTCCTCGATCGCCTGTTCGCGCGCGTCGCGCAATATGCGCTCGTAACTGCCCGAACGCCCGCCCACGATGTCGCGGATATTCGCGAAGAGGTCGCGGAACAGGTTCGCGCCGACGATCACCTCGCCGGTTACGATGCCCAGATATTCCTGGATGGGCTTGCCTTCGATCGTCGGCGTGGTGGTGACGGTTATGCCGCGTGCATCTTTCCAGGGTCCGGCCATACGCTCTCTCCTACACTAGACTGTATTGCCTAGATAGAACGGCTGCCGTCCGGGTCAACCGTTGACGATGATACCGCCGTTCGGATGCAGCACCTGGCCCGACATATAGGAACTGTCCTCGCAGGCGAGGAAAAGGAAGGCGGGCGCGACCTCGTTCGGCTCGCCGGGTCGGCCCATGGGGGTATCCTGTCCGAAGTCGTCCATCTCTTCCGGCGGCTGGCCGCCCATCGGATTGAGCGGCGTCCAGATCGGACCGGGAGCGACCGCGTTCACGCGAATTCCGTCCCCGACGAGATTCTCCGACAGCGAACGCGTGAAAGCAGTGATAGCGCCCTTCGTCGCACTGTAGTCGAGCAATCCACCCGAGCCCTTGTACATGGTCACGCTCGTGCAATTCACGATCGCCGCACCCTTCTTGAGATGCGGGCGCGCAGCCTGTGTCAGGTAGAACATCGAGAAGATGTTGGTCTGGAAGGTACGCTGGAGCTGCTCGACGGTGATATCGGTAATGTCATCGTCTGGATGCTGCTCGCCCGCATTGTTGACGAGCACGTCGAGCCGGCCCCATTTGTCAATCACCCGGTCGACCAATAGCTTGCAGCTGTCGGGACAGCCGAGATCGCTTTCGTGGAGCAGTGCCTCGCTGCCCTCTTTCTCGACCGCCTCGGCGGTGATTTTCGCGTCTTCGCTTTCCTCGAGATAGGCGATCGCGACCTTGGCGCCCTCACGCGCAAAAAGAACGGCGGTCGCGCGGCCGATGCCGCTGTCGCCGCCCGTCACGATCGCGACCTTGCCTTTCAGCCGCCCCGACCCCGGATAGCGCGGCTGCCATTTCGGCTTGCGATCCAGGTCCGTTTCCGACCCCGGCATCCGGGGTTCTTCCGAGGTTTCTTCGACGAATGCAGTGTCGACGGTTTCGGTGGACATGGGTGAATTCCTTTCACCCGATCAACCACCTGTGGCGACTACGTGTTCCTTCGCCCGTCGCAACAGCGGCTCAACCCATGCCGAGTGCGGCCTTGTAGGTGTCGAGGATGGTTTCCTGTTCGCTGCGCTCGTCGGGCTTCATTTTACGCAACTTGATGATCTGGCGCATGATCTTGGTGTCGTAGCCAAATCGACCCCTACCAAAGTGTGATCTATGCCGAGCTGAACTACAGAATTTGAAGGCAGGGACAGCGAGGAGCTTTTCGATCGAGCGCATCGCTGGCCCTGCCCTGGCACAACCTCACAATACAGTCGACGGACCCGTCGCGTAGCGATGGGCCATCTCCTACGCGCGCCCGATTATAACCGAACAGCGAGTTCTCATCCGCCCCCTCTTTCCATCAAACGTCCGCAAAAAGCTGGTCTGGACTTGTTTCCAGTGCCTGAGCGAGCATGAATATGGTCTTCGCCGATAAGTTGACTAGGCCGCGCTCAATTCGGCCGTAGTATGCTCGATCTATCCCAAACTCTTGAGCAAACGCTTCCTGCGTGAATCCTCGTTCTTCCCGAACTCGTCGGATATTCGAGCCTACTTTTTTGAGTTTTTCCTCAAACACTGAAGCCTGATGATTGGTGGACGACGTTACGTCCACGGCCTTTCATGTCCCCGGCTTTACATATCCCACAAACCTGCTAAATACACGGGGTCCGCAATCAGGTTCGCTATGCTGAAAAACCAAGACGCTGCATCGCCTCCCGAAGGAGACCAGGACCTGCGGGAATGGCTAATATATTACCTGCAACGATATGATGGCGGTCAGGAGGCTTACGATAATATCCTCGGTCGACCTCGCTACATGGCTGATCCAAACGAAATCACTCAGCATGAGCACCATCGAATTGTGTTGTTCAGACGTCTGGTGATGAACTTGGAAGAAATGCTCGGTGGCGAAGAGCCTGCGCGTTCTTGGCTATTCTATGACGAGGAGCTTGAACGCAAAACCGGTTATGTTCCCTTTGACTTCCTATACGGCGGCTTTCCCGACACACTTGAACTCCTCTCCGGCCTCTCGGAGATTGCGATGGAGCGGCGCCGATTGCCTGCGTCGAACACCTCAGGCGAATTTTGGAATAGCCTTTTCGTGCAATCGCCATGTCCCCGATGTGGTCTTCTAGCCGATAGTAACGAGTAGTTCTTTTGGGAACTGCTGATCGTGCCTCGACGCTCCCTGCCAACGCAAATTTGACATTAAGAAACAGCGCTTGCCTTCATGCTTTCGCCAATATCGCAGCGCATTGGGACATGAGCGGTAGCGAGCAACGCTTGCTCCTCGGAGTCGACAACGAAGAGATACTGCAGGATTGGATCGATCGCGCACGAGCCGGCGATGAGGTTTCGCTACCTGAAGACGTTTTGGAAGGTATCGGCTGTGTCCTCTCGATTTATGCATCGCTGGTGATCCTACTTAACCATCAGAGATCGAAAGATTGGGTGCGTGCGCCTAATCGAGCTCCGCTATTTGGAGGCAAGTGTGCGATGTCCCTGATGACCAGCGGAAATCGCAAGGACCTCGAAGATGTCGCTCGGTACTTGCTTAGCGAGCGCTACCGATGAGAGGACCCGTCGCGAGCTTACTACTTAACACCATCGCGATGTGGTGTGAGCGTGCGCAATGAGAACCTCGGGACCCACTCTTGCGCCAGCAGCATCTGAACGACGGTACGATGCCGTCTTGCACGACTGGATCGTTCTTCCTTTGCCTGACTACCCCGGCACGCATCTTCTGTTCGGAATTGTGACCAACGATCGCAAGAACCGTTTCGACGATGGAAGGTGCATTCATACATCCGCTATCGTCACTTTGCTTGAACAGGTCGTCGAAGGTGCCGTCGTTGACACTCTGAATACCCGGTACCTCCTCGGAGAGGAAGGCGAACGCAACTGAAGCGTCCCGGGTTTTCCGGAGGCTCCTATTTGTGAGAAGGAGCTACGATGAGCGCTACAAGGAACAAGTTTTCGCCTGAGTTTCGCGATCGCGCGGTGCGGATGGTGGAGGAGCACCGGGGGGATTACCCGTCGGAGTGGGCGGCGATGTCCTCGATTGCCGGGAAGGTCGGCTGCACGACCGAGACCTTGCGCCGCTGGTGCCGTGAGGAGGCTGGCCGACGAGCGGGACCAGCGGCGCAGGCCGCCAGCGACCGGGACCGGGTCAAGGCGCTGGAACGCGAAGTGAAGGAGTTGCGCCGGGCCAACGAGATCCTGCGCAAGGCGTCCGCATATTTTGCCCAGGCGGAGCTCGACCGCCACGGCAAATGGTGATGTCGTTTATCGACGCTCACCGCGAGGAACTGGGTATCGAGCCGATCTGCCGCGAACTGGCGGTCGCCCCATCCTCCTACCACGAGCATGCCGTCCGTCTTGCCGATCCCGGCAGGCGTCCGGCCCGTGTGCGACGCGATGACGAACTCAAGGAAGACATCAAGCGTGTCCACGAGAACAGCTTTGGCCTCTACGGCTCACGCAAGGTCTGGCACCAGCTGCGCCGCGAGGGCATCGCGGTAGCCAAGTGTACCGTGGAACGGCTGATGCGGACCATGGGGCTGGCAGGCGTGCGGCGCGGCAAGACAACGGTCACCACCGTCAGCAATCCGAAGACGCCATGCCCGCTCGACAAGGTCAATCGCGAGTTCCGCGTCAGTCGGCCCAATGCTCTGTGGGTGGTCGACTTTACCTACGTGCATACCTGGGCGGGGTTCGTCTACGTCGCCTTCGTGATCGATGCCTACGCCCGCAGGATCGTGGGCTGGAAGGTTAGCACCAGCGCCACAGCGAACTTCGTGCTGGATGCCCTCGAGCAGGCGATCCATGCGCGCAGGCCCGGGCCCGATGACGGCCTGATCCATCACAGTGACAGGGGCGTGCAATATCTGGCCATGAACTACACCCAGCGCCTGGCTGAGGCCAACCTCGTTCCGTCGGTGGGCAGTGTTGGCGACAGCTACGACAACGCCTTGGCCGAGACGATCAACGGGCTCTACAAGGCCGAGGTCATCTGGCGACAGCGATCATGGCCGAGCGTATCGGCTGTGGAAATGGCAACCCTGCGCTGGGTCGACTGGTTCAACAATCACCGGCTGTTCGGCCCTATCGGGCATATCCCGCCCGCCGAGGCCGAAGCCAATTACTATGCAGCCAGAGAGAACCTCGATATGGTCGCATGACTCAAATGAAACCGCCTCCGGAAAACCCGGGACGCTTCAGGCTCATTTGCGTTCGAGCGTGCGACAAGAGCAGGAACTCCGCGATCACCTATATGAAGAGTGGGCGCTTGAGATACGAACCATTCACGAAAGCCAACGCAAACTCGAAGTTTCGGCTGGATTGCAGGCGGATCTGAATGCGGAAATGCCGGAGAAAAGTCTCGTAACCCCTAGGGCGGAAGCGCGCCTACGCGAGGTTCACGAATTTGAGTTAGCGCAACGGCTCTCACAAGATGCCGACATGGTTCATTCGGCCTTAGAGCTTCCACCGGATGTCATTCTCTTCAGAGACCAAGTACTTCATCGCATTGCTCAGGCTAATGATGTTGGCGCCTTTTTCTTCAAGCTAAAACCTGAAACCTCCAAGAAGGCTCTCGATCTCTTTGGCGAGCTACTCGTAACACATTGCCGCTTTGAGGAACTTGACGCCTTGATCGAAGGCACAATGCTGATCGAGGAAATTCCAGAGCTACGGGACGCTCTCAGCGCGAACGATATTCCGTCATCTGGGCAATTGCCGCCCCCGAAAAACTTGGATTGATGCCGAACATCAGTGACTCAAGAGAGGACGCCTTGGCATTCCTATATTCGCGGGTCGACGCGGCACACCATTCCCAAATCCGCGAGACATTGCTCGACGCGATCTCTGAAGTGGAAAGGTACGAAGATCCGAGGCCCATTGCCACTTTGGAACGCACTGTAAAAGCGTGTGAAGCGATTCTGAGCGGAGAAGCCGCGAAGCTGTCCCGGAAGCTCAGAATGTCCGAAGGGAAGTTCAGGGAAGGTCGGTCTTCTTTAAACTCGAAGGCGGTCGACGCCTATATCAAGCTGCGATACCAAAACGACATTATCAATGGGATTACGAACTCCGAATGGACGGGTCCAAGAGCAGAAACTCTGCGTCGAGGCGGTCCCGCAAGTCGTTACCTTTCTGCAATGCGGGACGCGCAGAAGAGCGCGGGGAGTCGGCGCAGGTCAAACCGTCAAAGACAGATCGAAGAAATCGTTTCTCAGCTAAAGCATGAGGAAGATCGGCAGCTAATAAGACAGGAAATTGCCAGCGGCTCTCTGGCTAAGCGCAGATTTTCAATACTGAAAAATTCCGTTGCCAAAGCTAACCCCACCGTCGACCTTGACAACCTAGAATCATGCGATGCGAAGCCCCGCCAAGAAAGCAGCGCATCGAACAGCGCTCAATTAGTTCCGGCAATGATCTCTCTTAAAAACAGGCTGCAAGACAACGATCAACTTCGGCACTTCGGTCTTGAAACTGACGGGAAGCGGCTCAAGACCACTTCCGGTCAGCATGTCATTCCGATGGAGGAGTACGAAACCCTGATCGAGATATTAGATCAGGCAATAAACCGCTAAATCATACCCAGTGCTGCCATATAGGTTTCCAGGATTGCTTCCTCCTCCTGGTATTCTTCCTTCTTTTTCTTCCTGATTTTCAGAATCGTCCGGATTGCCTTTGTATCAAAGCCGCGTGCCTTTGCTTCCGCCATCACATCTCGGATGTCGTCCGCGATACCCTTTTTTTCTTCTTCAAGCCGCTCGGCCCGCTCGATGAGGAGACGCAGTTCGTCGCCCGTGTTTGTGCCTTGTCCGCCTATCGCATCAGCCATTCAAGAATTCTCCTTAATACCTCGCGTCACACCAATAGATCACATGCGACGCGGCTAACTGAATAAAATCATTAGTGAATCACGCGAAATGGGGTCGCTTAATAGCCGACCGCCTTGGCCTCGGCATATACATCGCGAATATCGTCTGCGATGCCCTTCTTTTCTTCCTCGAGGCGTTCGATACGCTCGATCAGCAGGCGCAGGCGGTCGTCGGTGGCTTCGGCCATTTTCGTGGGAACTCCAGTGAAATGAGAATCGGTTGGCGGTGCGATAGCCATCGCTCCGCGCGGGGTGAAGGTGGCGACTCGCTAGTCCACGCGATTTTTCGCAATGCTCGCTTCCATACGGGCAATCTGCTCGTCTGTCGCGGGCGTCTGGCGCGTTTCCTTCCATTCCGCCTGCGGCATGCCGTGGATGAGTTCACGCGCCGCCAGCCTGTCGCCTTCGAAACCGGCATCGCGTATCCAGTCGGCGAGGCAGTTGCGGCAGAAACCGGCGAGCCCCATCAGGTCGATGTTCTGCGCATCATGGCGATGGCGCAGGTGCCGCACCAACCGCCGGAAAGCCTGTGCCGCTACGGCATCGTCGAGCTGATCGAGCGGATCTGTATTCGTATCCATCTGTTACTTGTCCTTGAGTTGCCATGTGGCTCTGCCATAGGCGGTGCTTATGCAAAAGCTCGATCCCCGGGGCCGCAAGGTCAAGATCCTCGCCACAGTCGGCCCCGCCAGCCGTTCTCCCGAAATGCTCGCCCGCCTGTTCAAGGCCGGGGTGGACGCCTTCCGCGTCAATATGAGCCATGGCGAACATGCCGATCACGAGCAGACGATCAAGGCGATCCGCAGACTCGAAAAGGAATTCCACCGCCCGATCGCGATCCTCGCCGATTTGCAGGGCCCCAAGCTGCGCGTGGGCAAGTTCAAGGACGGTCAGACAGTCATCCGCCACTCAGGCCATTTCACGCTCGACCGCAATCCCGAGCCCGGCGATGAAACACGCGTCGAGCTGCCGCATCCCGAGCTGTTCGGCCTGCTCGACAAAGGGCAGCGCCTGTTGATCAACGACGGCAAGATTCGCCTGAAGGTGATCCGCGCCGACGAGAACGAAATCCTCTGTTCGGCAGAGGTCGGCGGCGTGATATCCGACCGCAAGGGCGTCAATGTGCCCGATGCCGAAATCCCGATCCCCGCCATGACCGACAAGGACCGCAAGGACCTCGCCTTCGCCATGAGCCAGGGGGTCGACTGGGTCGGGCTCAGCTTCGTGCAGCGCCCCGAAGACCTTGCCGAGGCGCGGCGGCTGATGGGCGGCAAGGGTTCGCTCTGCGCCAAGATCGAAAAGCCGATGGCGGTGCGCCGTCTCGACGAGATCATCGAGATGAGCGACGGCATCATGGTCGCGCGCGGAGATCTGGGCGTCGAACTGGAGCCGCAGGAAGTCCCGCCGCTGCAGAAGCAGATTGTCAACAAGGCGCGCACAGCGGGCAAGCCGGTGATTGTGGCCACACAGATGCTGGAAAGCATGATCGAAAGCCCAGCCCCGACGCGCGCGGAAGTCTCCGATGTCGCCAATGCGGTTTACGACGGCGCCGACGCGGTGATGCTGTCGGCGGAAACCGCCGCAGGGGACTGGCCCGAGGAAGCGGTCACCATCATGCACCGTATCGCAAAGCAGGTAGAAGGCGACGAGGCCTATCTCGCCCGCGTGCGCTTTCTCGACACGCCGCCCGACCGGACGACGGCCGATGCGCTGGCGCATGCCTGCATGACCGTGGCCGATACCGTGACCATAGAAGCGATCACGGTCTTCACCGGCAGCGGATCAACCGCGCGCCGCGTCGCGCGTGAGCGCCCGAGCGTGCCCATGCTGGTCCTCACCCCCAGCATGACTACCGCCCGCCGTCTCGGCCTGCTGTGGGGCGCGCATGCCGTGGCGACCAAGGACATCGGCAGCTTCGAAGAGATGATCGCCAAGGGCAAGCGCATGGCGCTGCGCCACGGTTTCGGAAGCGCCGGATCCAAACTCATTGCTCTGGCAGGCGTGCCATTCGGCACCCCTGGCTCCACCAACCTGCTTCATGTCGTCACTATCAGCGGCGACGAACTGGACGGGCGTGAGGAATGATTCAGAAGCATGCGTCCCGGCTTTGCAAGGCACGCTTCTGAATCAATGTCCTGCCTCGTCAGATACTTGCCGACCGTTCGCGGATTTCTCGCTGTGCGAGCTTCGGGTTTCCGGTTAATCGGCCTATTCTCGGCTCGCACTACAGACAGGAGAGAGAACCATGTTCGACCTGGCCAGCATCGCGCGACGGGCACCCTATGCTCTGGCATTGCTCAGAATCGTTTCAGGCCTGATCTTCATGGCCCACGGCACGCAGAAGTTCCTGGGCTTTCCGGATGGGGAGAGGGCCGGAGCAGGCCTCGCGTTCGACAGCCTCGGGGCATACGCAGGGGCTATTGAACTCGTCACCGGCGCGCTGATTGCTCTCGGCCTGTTCACTCGTCCCGCCGCTTTCCTCGCTTCGGGGACCATGGCGGTTGCTTATTGGTACGCGCACGCACCGCAGAACTTCTTCCCCGTCAACAATGGCGGGGATGCGGCGATCCTCTATTGCTTCGTCTTCCTCTACCTTGTCTTTGCGGGTCCGGGGGCGTGGAGCATCGATCGGCCGCAGGCGAATATATCGGCAGACTAGGCTTTCGCGGCCCGCTCCAGCCGGGCGCGCGCTTCGCCTTCACCGATGAGCGGGAGCAGCTCCTTCATTTCCGGGCCGTGGTCCATCCCGGTCAGCGCCTGTCGCAAGGGCAGAAACAGCGGTTTGCCCTTCCGGCCTGTTTCCTGCTTGAGCACACCGGTGAGATCTTCCCAAGGGGTGTCACTCCATACCAGCAGCCTTGCCGCTTCCGCGAGGAATTGGCGGTCTTCGGCAGTGAATTCGGGCTGTTCGATCGGCCCGGTGACGAGCCGCCACCATTCCGCCGCCTCGTTCACATGCGAAAGATTGGGGCGAATGGCATGCCAGCCGGCATCGTCCATGCCATCGGGAAGCCGGCTCGCGACATCCGCATAATCGAGCTGGTGCACGATGGCCGCGTTGAGACGCTGCAATTCGTCTTCGTCGAATTTGGCGGGCGCTCGGCCGAAGGTGGCGAGGTCGAATGTCTCCACGAGATGCCCGCGCTCGGCAATCGGTTCGACCGGTTGCGATGTGCCGAGCCTTGCCAATAAGGCGATGAGCGATTCCGGTTCTATGTCGCGCTCGCGAAAAGCATCGCAGCCGAGTGAACCCAGCCTCTTGGACAGCTTGCCCTCCTTGCCGACCAGCAGCGCCTCATGCGCAAACCGGGGAATTTGCTGCGCCTGGTATTGCGCAGCAATAAGTGCGGTAAACATCTGAATTTGAACCGCTGTGTTCGAAACGTGATCCTCCCCGCGAAGGACATCGGTGACCCCCATGTCGAGATCGTCGACCGCGCTCGGTAGCATGTAGAGCCAGCTGCCATCGGCGCGGCGGATAACCGGGTCGGACAGCTGCGCCGCGTCGAACTTCTGCGGCCCGCGCACGCCATCGTCCCAGTGAATCGGTTCTTCGTGGTCGAGGCGGAAACGCCAGTGCGGCGCAATACCCTCGGTCTCTTTCGACGCGCGCTGTTCGTCGGTGAGGGCCAGCGACGCGCGGTCATAGATCGGCGGCAGGCCGCGCCCTAGCTGGATCTTGCGCTTGAGTTCGAGTTCCTGTGCGGTTTCATAGGCCGGATAGACGCGTCCGGCTTCCTTCAGCGCCGCAAAGGCCGCTTCGTATTTCTCCAGCCGCTGCGACTGGCGTTCCTCCTCATCGGGCTCAAGACCCAGCCATGCGAGATCGGCGCGGATCGCATCGACATATTCCTCGCGGCTGCGCGAAGCGTCGGTATCGTCGATGCGTAGCAGGAATCGCCCACCGCTCTTCTTCGCGAGCAGCCAGTTGTGCAGCGCGGTGCGGATGTTGCCGACATGCAGACGCCCGGTCGGGGACGGGGCGAAACGGGTGATCGTGGTCATGGAGCGCGCCGATAGCGCAAGCCGGAGACTATTGCGAGAAGAGGAGTACGCTCCGGTCGTTTCCGGAAATCAGCACACCGTTTTCCGGTGTGCGCTCGATCGTATCGGCCGCCTCAAGGGCGGACCAGATTTCCGGCAGCTCTTCCGGATATCCGATCTCGCATACGACTTCGCCGTCATTGCTGCGGGCAGGCGCGACAAATCTGCTGCCGGAAATGCTGTATTCGCGATATTGGCGCGCACATTCGGGCTCCCACCAGATACGCTGTGCATCGGCCGATAGCGCGATTCCGTAGCTCGCCTCGAAAGGGGCACCGTCGATGCCTGCGACCCGCCAGTATCCGGCCAGATCGACGGCCTGCGGGACTTCCCCTGCACCAGGTGCGGAGGATGACTGCGCATCGCCAGGCTGCGCTGGTGATTGCGGGCTGCATGCACCCAGCAGGATGATGAGCGCAGTTGGCAATAATAATAGTCTCATGCGGCGTCGCTCCCACGGCGGGCCACGACCGCAGCCCTTCCCTTGCGATAAGTAACGAATTCCGGGCCGAGTTCCGGATCGGGCGCACCTTTCTGGGCATCGCATTCCCCGCCATGCTGTCCGATTTCTTCCGGCGGAACCGGATGCGAGATAAAGAACCCCTGCGCCTCCTGCACCCCGAGCTTGCGCAACAGATCCATTTGCGCCCGCTCCTCGATGCCCTCGGCGGTAGTGTCCATGCCCAGCGCGTCTGCGAGCCGCGTGATCGTCGACACGATCGCCTGGCTACCGAGATCATTCGCCACATCGGTAATGAAACCTCTGTCGATCTTGATCCGGTCGAACGGAAAGCGCCGCAGATAGCCGAGCGAGGAATAGCCGGTTCCGAAATCGTCGAGGGCGATGCGAACGCCGAGTTCGCGCAGGCGCAGCAGCGTGTTCCGGCCTGCATCTCCCTGATCCATGAGCACGTGCTCGGTAATCTCGAGTTCGATCCGCTCGGGTGCAATATTGGTCGCATGGATCGCCTGGGCGACCGTGGCGACCAGATTGGGATTCTTCACCTGTGTTGGGGAGAGGTTGATCGCGATGCGGAAGTCACCCGGCATGGCCGTGGCATCGGCAAGGGCCTGCCGGATCACCCATTCGCCCAATTGCAGGACCATGCCCGTTTCTTCCGCCACATGCAGGAAATCGTTCGGCAGGATAAGGCCGCGATGCGGGTGGTACCAGCGCAGCAGGGCTTCGAAGCCGGTAGTCCTGCCCGTGTCGAGATCGACGATGGACTGGTAATGCATGCGCATCTGCCCGCCTGCGATCGCATCGCGAAGATCGCTCTCGATTTCCCGGCGCTGGCGCGCGATCCGATCGAGCGAAAGCTCGAACAGGGCGAAATTGTCACGCCCCTTTTCCTTTGCGGCATATAGGGCAAGGTCGGCGCGGCGCATGAGCTCTTCCGCGTCGCAATCGCCGTCTATGGATCGTGCGACTCCCACGCTGGTCGATACGCGGTAACTGTGGCCATCGATTTCATAAGGCGCACGGACCACGGACAGGAAGCGATGGGCGCGTTCGATCAGCAGCCCGTCCCCTGCCCGCGTTTCGATAAGGACGGCAAATTCGTCTCCGCCCAACCGCGCAACCAGATCCTCGCTGCGCACCTCCTGCTCGAGGCGGGTACCCACCTCGCGGAGCAACCGGTCGCCAATGAGGTGTCCCCTCGTATCGTTCACCGCCTTGAAATCGTCGAGATCGAGATAGAACAGGGCGATGCTCGAGCCTGAAGAACTCTGCTCTCCCGTCAGGCTTCGCAGCCGCTCGTTGAAAAGGTAGCGATTGGCGAGGCCAGTCAGATTGTCGTAATGCGCCATGAAGGCGACCCGCTCTTCTATGAGACGATCCGCCGTTACGTCGCGCGCCACGCCGCTCATGCTGCCGTCTTCCCGGGGTCGGGCGGATAGCCGCCAGTAGTGCAATTCCCCGTCCACCCGCAGCCGCACCAGAAGATCGCGGAACGGGCTGCGTTCGCTCACGCGAGTGGCAAGGGCGGTGCGTTCCTCCCCCGGGGTAAAAAGATCGATGAAGGGTAGCCCTTCGATCTGGCCGCTATCCCTGCCGAGGGCCTTGGCCAGGCGTTCGCTCACGTCGCGGAGATTGCCGCGGGGGCCGATCGTCCACAACCAGTCGGAAGACTGTTCTTCGTAATCGTTGAGCAGCATGCGCACGACGGAGGTGCTTTCGCGGCGCTCTATTTCGGCTTTTCCGGCCGCGACGAAATACCTTTCCTGCCGCCGGGTGGCTGCAAGCAAGGCGATGGCGAAACTCGCGATCAGAAGAATGGTTGGCCAGGCGCTCCAGGACGCGACCAGGAATGCGGAGGCGGCCAGAGAGCCCGACATGGTCAGGGTATGAAAAATCGACGCTTGCGGGGCCGTGCGGTGGACGAGAAGCGTACCGCACAGGACAGCAGTGCCGACGATCCCGAGTACGGCAGTTTCGAGGCCCACTGCGTAAAGCGCCAAATAAGGAAAGATGACGAACCAGATCGTCGTACCGACCGCCTGCAGGATCAGTATTCGGCGCCATTGCCGGCGCATTCCCTCGAACGGAGCATCGTCGAGGTCGAGGCTGCGATACAGCACCACAAAAACGCACAATTGCAGCACCTGTAATGTCGCCCAAATGGCGATCACCAGTTGCGGCGCGTTGTTCCAGAACGTCCACAGCAGAATAAAGATCGAAACCAGAGCCGGGAGCAGAGAGAACGTGGCGCCGGAGCTGAAGTTTTTAAGCCGCCGGTATAGCAGCAGGTGTTGCAGGCGGTCGGCGTTCTGCACACGACCCCTGTCGCCCTGGTATTCGGTCACGTATTCGTATCGCGACACGACATTCCCCCGGTAGTAAGCGTCGCACAGCCCCATCCCGACTGCGGAACGATGGTGCAGCCTTGCATACCTTGGGTCAAGCGCAAGTAGGGCCGGTGAAGCCCCGCGCAGCCTGAGGCACGAACAAAAAGCCCCGCCGGATCGCTCCGGCGGGGCCAAATGATCAGAGTGAAAAGGCCGGTTTATTCGCCGTCCTTCGCCCCCTCGTTGAGATACTCGCCAGCATCTGCATCGGTGCCGTTGGCTTCGCCTTCCATGACCGCCAGCGGATCGTCGCCGATCGCCGCTTCAGGACCCTGTGCCAGCTCGGCTTCATGCTCTTCCTCGGCAGTATTGGCCGCGATGATCGCTTCCTGGGCCTTCTTCCACTGTGCGCGCAGCGCAGCATCGCGGCTGGAGGCGGTCACGCGCATGCGGTTCATGCCCGCACCGGTACCGGCAGGGATGAGGCGGCCCACGATGACGTTTTCCTTGAGACCGACCAGCGTGTCCTTCTTGCCCTCGACCGAAGCCTGGGTGAGCACACGGGTCGTTTCCTGGAACGAGGCGGCCGAGATGAACGAACGCGTCTGGAGCGAGGCCTTGGTAATGCCGAGCAGGATCGGAGTGCCCTTGGCAGGCTCCTTGTTCCGGCCGAGCTTCGCATTGGTCTCGTTGAGTTCTTCCAGATCGATCTGCTCGCCCGGCAGCAGCACGGTATCGCCGCCATCGGTAATCTCGACCTTCTGCAGCATCTGGCGAACGATCACCTCGATGTGCTTGTCGTTGATCTTCACGCCCTGCAGTCGGTAGACTTCCTGGATTTCGTCGACCAGATATTCGGCCAGCGCCTCGATCCCGAGGACATCGAGGATGTCGTGCGGGTTCGGCGAGCCCGAGATCAGCGTGTCGCCCTTCTTGACGAAGTCGCCTTCCTGGACGTCGATGATCTTGGTCTTGGGGATCAGGTATTCTACCGGATCACCTTCCTCCGGAACGATCGCGATCTTGCGCTTCGCCTTGTATTCGCGAACGAATTCGATCTTGCCCGAAATCTTGGCGATGATCGCATTGTCCTTGGGCACGCGGGCCTCGAACAGTTCGGCGACGCGCGGCAGACCACCGGTGATGTCGCGGGTCTTGGCGGCTTCACGCGAGGCACGGGCGAGGATGTCGCCGGCCTGCACTTCCTGCCCGTCCTCGACCGAAAGCGCAGTACCGGGCGCCAGCATGTAGCGCGCGGCTTCGCTATCGTCTCCGGCATCGTTGAACAGCGTCAGGCGCGGACGAAGATCGTCCTTCTTGGCGCGTCCGCCGGTGCGGATTTCGGTGACCACGCGCTGGGCGATACCGGTGGCATCGTCGACGCGCTCTTCCATCGAGGTCCCGTCGATGAGGTCCTGGAAACGGACCACACCGCTGGTTTCGGTGATGATCGGCAGCGAGAACGGATCCCATTCCGCCAGACGATCGCCTTCCTTCACCTTCGCGCCATCCTTGTGCATCAGCACGGTACCGTAAGGCACCTTGTGGATTTCGCGCTCGCGGCCTTCCTTGTCGATCACTGCCAGTTCGCCGTTGCGGGCGAGCGACAGGATGCGGCCCTTCTTGTCGGTGATGGTCGGCATGTCGCGATATTCGACCTTGCCGTCCGACACGGCTTCGAGATGCGAGGTCTCGTTGAGCTGTGCGGCACCGCCGATGTGGAAGGTACGCATGGTCAGCTGGGTGCCGGGTTCACCGATCGACTGGGCGGCGATCACACCGACAGCCTCGCCGATGTTCACCGGCGTACCGCGAGCGAGGTCACGGCCGTAGCAGGTGGCACAAACGCCCTGCTTGGCTTCGCAGACCAGCGGCGAACGGATCTTGGCGACCTGCGTTTCGGCCTCTTCGATCGCCTTGACCATCGGTTCGTCGACCAGCGTGCCGGCCTTGACGATCACTTCGCCGGTAGCGGCGTTGACGATGTCTTCCGCCGTGGTGCGCCCGAGAATACGCTCGCCGAGCGAGGCGATCACGCTACCGCCCTGCACGATGGCGCGCATTTCCAGCGCATTTTCGGTCTTGCAGTCCTCTTCGACGATGACGCAGTCCTGCGACACGTCGACCAGGCGGCGGGTCAGGTAACCCGAGTTCGCCGTCTTCAACGCCGTATCCGCGAGACCCTTGCGGGCGCCGTGGGTGGAGTTGAAGTATTCGAGGACGTTTAGGCCTTCCTTGAAGTTCGAGATGATCGGGTTCTCGATGATCTCGCCCGAAGGCTTGGCCATCAGGCCGCGCATACCGGCGAGCTGCTTCATCTGCGCGGGACTACCACGCGCACCGGAGTGGCTCATCATGTAGATCGAGTTGATCTGCGCTTCCTTGCCGTCCTTGTCGATCGGCTGCGAGCGGATCTCTTCCATCATGGCGTCGGCCACACGGTCGCCGCACTGGCTCCACGCGTCGATCACCTTGTTGTACTTTTCCTGCTGGGTGATCAGGCCGTCCTGGTACTGCTGCTCGTAATCGGCAACCAGGGCCTTGGTGGCTTCAACCATTCCCGCCTTGGAGTCGGGGATGATCATGTCGTCCTTGCCGAAGCTGATACCGGCCTTGAACGCGTGGCGGAAGCCCAGCACCATGATGGCGTCGGCAAACAGCACCGTGTCCTTCTGGCCGGTGTGACGATAGACCTCGTCGATCACGTCGGCGATGTCCTTCTTCGTCAACAGGCGGTTGACGATGTCGAAGGGAACCTTGTGGTTCTTCGGCATGCACTCGCCGATCAGCATACGGCCCGGCGTGGTGACGAAGCGCTTCATCTCGACCTTGCCGTTCTCGTTGGCCTGCGGGACGCGGGCCATGATCTTCGAGTGCAGCGTGACGGTCTCGGTTTCCAGCGCCTGATGCACTTCGGCCATGTCGCTGAACAGCGGCAGCTTCTCGTGCTTCTCCCCATTTTCGCCTTCGACGAACTCGGGCGTCTTCTCCTGCCGTTCCATCGACAGGTAGTAGAGGCCCAGCACCATGTCCTGCGAAGGCACGATGATCGGCTTGCCGTTGGCGGGCGAGAGGATGTTGTTGGTGCTCATCATGAGCACGCGCGCTTCCAGCTGCGCCTCGAGGCTCAGCGGAACGTGCACGGCCATCTGGTCACCGTCGAAGTCGGCGTTGAACGCGGCGCAGACCAGTGGGTGAAGCTGGATCGCCTTACCTTCGATCAGGACCGGTTCGAACGCCTGGATGCCGAGGCGGTGAAGCGTCGGTGCACGGTTCAGGAGAACCGGGTGCTCGCGGATCACCTCGTCGAGGATATCCCAGACTTCCTTGCGCTCCTTCTCGACCCACTTCTTCGCCTGCTTGAGCGTCATGCTCAGGCCCTTGGCGTCGAGGCGGGCGTAGATGAACGGCTTGAACAGTTCGAGCGCCATCTTCTTGGGCAGACCGCACTGGTGCAGCTTGAGTTCGGGTCCGGTCACGATGACCGAACGGCCCGAATAGTCGACACGCTTGCCGAGCAGGTTCTGACGGAAGCGGCCCTGCTTGCCCTTGAGCATGTCGCTGAGCGACTTGAGCGGACGCTTGTTGGCGCCGGTGATGACGCGACCGCGGCGGCCGTTGTCGAACAGCGCGTCGACGGCTTCCTGCAACATGCGCTTTTCGTTACGGACGATAATGTCCGGCGCGCGCAGTTCCATCAGACGCTTCAGGCGGTTATTACGATTGATGACGCGGCGATAAAGGTCGTTCAAGTCGGACGTCGCGAAGCGGCCACCGTCCAGCGGCACCAGCGGGCGCAGTTCGGGCGGAATGACCGGCACGACTTCGAGGATCATCCATTCGGGACGGTTGCCCGATTCGATGAAGCTTTCGACGACCTTGAGGCGCTTGATGATCTTGGCGGGCTTGAGCTTGGACTTGGTGGTCGCCAGCTCTTCCAGCAGATCCGCCTTTTCCTGCTCGAGATCGAGATCCATAAGCATGTGCTTGACGGCTTCCGCACCGATCGAGGCGGAGAAGGCGTCTTCGCCATATTCGTCCTGCGCTTCGAGGAGTTCATCCTCGGTCAGCAGCTGGTTCTTTTCGAGCGCGGTGAGGCCCGGCTCGGTGACGATATAGCTTTCGAAGTAAAGCACACGCTCGAGCTGCTTGAGCTGCATGTCGAGCAGCAGGCCGATGCGCGAAGGCAGCGACTTCAGGAACCAGATGTGCGCAACCGGCGCGGCCAGTTCGATGTGGCCCATGCGCTCGCGGCGCACCTTGGTCACGGTGACTTCGACGCCGCACTTTTCGCAGACGACGCCCTTGTACTTCATGCGCTTGTACTTGCCGCACAGGCATTCGTAATCCTTCACCGGACCGAAGATGCGCGCGCAGAACAGGCCGTCACGCTCAGGCTTGAACGTGCGGTAGTTGATCGTCTCGGGCTTCTTGATCTCGCCGAAGGACCACGAGCGGATACGCTCGGGGCTGGCGATGCCGATCTGGATCTCATCGAAGGTTTCGGGCTTCGCGAGCTGGTTGGTGAATTTGGTCAGTTCGTTCATGACTTAATTCCCTATCGGGGTAATTCTAAAGGGCGGGAAGCGGAGGGGTGGTTGGCCCCCTTACTCCGCCGCGATCGCGAGGCCGTCGTCGTCCTCGTCGTCGGACAGCGACTTGAGTTCGACATTGAGGCCCAGGCTGCGCATTTCCTTGACGAGCACGTTGAAGCTCTCCGGAATGCCCGCCTCGAAGGTGTCGTCACCCTTGACGATGGCTTCGTAGACCTTGGTACGGCCGATCACGTCGTCCGACTTCACGGTGAGGATTTCCTGCAGCGTGTAGGCTGCACCGTAGGCCTGGAGCGCCCAGACCTCCATCTCACCGAAGCGCTGGCCGCCGAACTGCGCCTTACCGCCCAGCGGCTGCTGGGTGACGAGGCTGTAGGGGCCGATCGAACGGGCGTGGATCTTGTCGTCCACGAGGTGGTGCAGCTTGAGCATATAGATGATGCCCACCGTCACCTTGCGGTCGAAGGCTTCGCCGGTGCGTCCGTCGAACAGGATCGACTGGCCGTCTGCGTCGAGACCGGCCTTTTCCAGTTCCACGGTAACGTCGCCTTCGCGGGCACCGTCGAACACCGGAGTACCCATCGGGACGCCTGCACGCAGGTTTCCGGCGAGTTCCACGATTTCCTCGGTCGAACGCGACTTCAGGTCTTCGGCATAACGATCGCCATAGACGGCTTGCAGACGTTCCATGACTGCCTCTGGAGGCTTGGCCTTGGAATAGTCTTCGGCGGCGTTCGGATTGGCCCTGTGCCACTCGTCGAGCGCATCGGAGATCTGGTGGCCCAGGTTACGGGCCGCCATGCCGAGATGCGTTTCAAAGATCTGTCCCACGTTCATGCGCGAAGGCACGCCCAGCGGGTTCAGCACGATGTCGACCGGGGTGCCGTCTTCGAGGAACGGCATGTCCTCGATCGGCAGGATGCGCGAAATCACACCCTTGTTCCCGTGACGGCCGGCCATCTTGTCGCCCGGCTGCAGCTTGCGCTTCACCGCGACGAAGACCTTGACCATCTTGAGCACGCCCGGAGCGAGTTCATCGCCACGCTCGAGCTTTTCCTTACGGTCTTCGAACTTGTCGTCGATGACCTTGACGCTCTCGTCGTACTGCGACTTGACCGCTTCGATCTGCTGCTGGCGGCTATCGTCCGCAACGGCGAACTTGAACCATTCGTGACGATCGATGCCTTCGAGCAGTTCTTCCGTGATCTCGACACCCTTCTTCACGCCCTTGGGCGCTGCCGAAGCCGTCTGGCCGACAAGCATGTCGCGCAGGCGGTTGTAGGTCGCACGGTTGAGGATCGCGCGTTCGTCGGCGGCGTCCTTGCGGAGGCGTTCGATTTCCTCGTTCTGGATGGCGCGGGTACGGTCGTCGATCTCGATACCGTGACGGTTGAACACGCGCACCTCGACAACGGTACCGGCAACGCCCGGCGGCAGGCGGAGCGAGGTGTCGCGCACGTCGCTGGCCTTTTCGCCGAAGATGGCGCGTAGGAGCTTTTCTTCCGGCGTCATCGGGCTTTCGCCCTTCGGCGTGATCTTGCCTGCCAGGATGTCACCCGGGTGCACTTCGGCACCGATGTAGACGATGCCCGCCTCGTCGAGGTTGCGCAGCGCTTCCTCGCCGACGTTCGGGATGTCGCGGGTGATGTCTTCCGGCCCGAGCTTGGTGTCACGTGCCATGACTTCGAATTCCTCGATGTGGATCGAGGTGAAGACGTCGTCCTTCACGATACGCTCGGAGATGAGGATACTATCCTCGTAGTTGTAGCCGTTCCAGGGCATGAAGGCGACGAGGCTGTTGCGGCCCAGCGCCAGTTCGCCGAGATCGGTCGAAGGACCGTCGGCGATGATGTCCCCGGCCTCGACCGTTTCGCCCACCTTCACCAGCGGACGCTGGTTGATGCAGGTGTCCTGGTTCGAGCGCTGGAACTTCTGAAGCGTGTAGATGTCGACGCCCGACTGGCCGGGTTCGACATCGCCGATCGCACGGATCACGATACGTGTCGCGTCGACCTGGTCGACCACGCCGCCGCGCTTGGCGGTGATCGCAGCGCCCGAATCGCGCGCCACGGTTTCTTCCATGCCGGTGCCGACCCAGGGCGCTTCGGCCTTGACCAGCGGAACGGCCTGGCGCTGCATGTTCGAACCCATCAGCGCGCGGTTGGCGTCATCGTTTTCCAGGAACGGAATGAGCGATGCGGCAACCGAAACGAGCTGTTTGGGGCTGACGTCCATCAACGTGATCGTGTCGCGCGGGGCCATAAGGTTGTCGCCGTTCTGGCGCGCCGAGACCAGCTCTTCCACGAAGCCGCCATTTTCATCGAGCTCGGCCGAAGCCTGCGCGACAGTGTGCTTCTGCTCTTCCATGGCCGAGAGGTAGATGACCTCGTCGGTGACCTTGTTGTCCTTCACCTTGCGATACGGCGTTTCGATGAAGCCGTACTTGTTGACGCGTGCGAAGGTGGAAAGCGAGTTGATCAGACCGATGTTCGGGCCTTCGGGCGTTTCGATCGGGCAGATGCGGCCATAGTGCGTCGGGTGAACGTCGCGGACTTCGAAACCCGCGCGCTCGCGGGTAAGACCGCCCGGGCCAAGCGCCGAAACGCGGCGCTTGTGGGTGACTTCCGACAGCGGGTTGGTCTGGTCCATGAACTGCGAAAGCTGGCTGGATCCGAAGAATTCGCGCACCGCAGCGACCGCGGGCTTCGCATTGATCAGGTCGTTCGGCATCACGGTCGATACGTCGACCGAGCTCATGCGCTCCTTAACCGCGCGCTCCATGCGGAGCAGGCCGACGCGATACTGATTTTCCAGCAGTTCGCCGACCGAACGCACGCGGCGGTTGCCGAGGTTGTCGATGTCGTCGACTTCGCCCTTGCCGTCCTTCAGGTCGACCAGTTCCTTAACCACGGCAAGGATGTCTTCCTTGCGCAGCGTGGTCACGGTGTCTTCCGCGTCGAGATCGAGACGCATGTTGAGCTTGACGCGGCCAACGGCGGAAAGGTCGTAGCGCTCCGGATCGAAGAACAGGCCTTCGAACAGCGCTTCGGCGGTTTCCTTGGTCGGCGGCTCGCCGGGACGCATGACCTTGTAGATCGCTTCCAGACCCTCGTCACGGTTCTCGGCCTTGTCGACCTTCATCGTGTTGCGGATCCACGGACCGGTGGTGATGTGATCGATGTCGAGCAGCTCGAGGCTGTCGACGCCTGCATTGTCGAGCACTTCGAGATTCTCAGCCGAGACCTCGTCGCCCGCTTCGATGTAGATGCGGCCGGTGCTTTCGTCGATCAGATCGGCGCTGGCATAGCGGCCGAACACTTCCTCGGTCGGCAGCAGCAGGGTTTCCAGACCGTCCTTGGCTGCCTTGTTGGCGGCGCGGGGCGAAATCTTCTGACCGGCGGCGAAGACTTCTTCGCCGGTCTTGGCGTCCACCAGCGGGAAGGCCGGCTTCTGGCCGCGCCAGTTTTCGGCGACGAAGGGAATTTCCCAGCCATCCTTGGCGCGCTTCCACGTAACCTTGTCGTAGAAGTGATCGAGGATATCCTCGCTATCGAGGCCGAGCGCATAGAGTAGCGCGGTGACCGGCAGCTTGCGCTTGCGGTCGATACGTACGTTGACCACGTCCTTCGCGTCGAATTCGAAATCGAGCCACGAACCGCGATACGGAATGATGCGGGCAGCGAAAAGAAGCTTGCCCGAGCTGTGGGTCTTGCCGCGATCGTGATCGAACAGCACACCCGGCGAACGGTGCATCTGCGAGACGATGACGCGCTCGGTACCGTTGATGATGAAGGTGCCGTTGTCCGTCATCAGCGGCATGTCGCCCATATAGACGTCCTGCTCCTTGATATCGAGCACGGAGCGGGTCTCGGTTTCCTGGTCGACTTCGAAGACGATCAGGCGCAGCGTGACCTTCATCGGGGCCGCATAGGTGATGCCGCGCTGGCGGCATTCGGTGGTGTCGTATTTCGGCGCTTCGAGTTCGTAATGGACGAAATCGAGTTCGGCGGTACCGGCGAAGTCGCGCAGCGGGAAGACCGAGCGCAGCGTCTTCTCGAGGCCCGAGACATGGCCCCTGGCCTTGTCAGAGCGCAGGAACTGTTCGTAGCTCTCGCGCTGGACTTCGATCAGGTTGGGCATGTCGACGACTTCGTGGATGTCGCCGAAGATCTTGCGGATACGCCGCTTTGCAGTGCCCGACGCGGTGCTGCGGGGTGCCTTCGCCTTGGTAGCCATAAGGGGTAGTTACCTCTTGATATGTGCCTGTGCTCCCGCGCGGACAGGAGCTGTAATTTCATGTCTCATGCGCGTGAGAGCCGTATCGCGAGACGCAAAAAGGCCGCAGCGAATGCACACCAATAGCGGCGGCAGCTGCAGCTCATGAAAAGCGTCGCGATATGGAAACGCCGCTTCCATCCTGTGTCCGATCCCCGCGCATGAATCGGACTCGCTCGAAGCGTGCGGTCGAGGGGGCATGTAGGAAGCTGCCCCGCCTTTGTCAAACACCAGATCGGCGGATTTACGGAAATCTCGATTTTCGATAATCTACATATTGTTTTTCGATATTACCGATTGACAATATTTCTAGCTCGTCTTATTGTTTGTCGATATTGACCATCAAGCAGTTCGATAAATGACCCGCTCTACCCGTTCGTCGCTGGCCGCCCTCGCCGCCATGCTCCTGAGCTTCGCCAGCCTCCACGCCGTCGCAACGGCGCCCGGCCAGGCAGCAAGCCTGACGGTCGCAATGCCGCGCCTCGCCTGATCCGTATCTGTCGGAGAATTCCCATGACCCATCACCCGAACGATCCCCTCCTGCTGGCAGGCAAGTTCATATGCCTCTTCATGCAAGGTCTGATGATATTCGGGGGCATCATACTCGCGTTCCTGATCCCGGCACTGCTCTTCTTTCAGGACGAGGTTTCCGCCGAATTCGCCGCCGAGGTGCAGGGCGCGATCGTCGATTTCCCGCTCGCCGCCCTGATGGGCCTGTTCCTGATCGGTCTTGCGATCGTGGCCGCGCTGTTCTTTTTCTTCGGCAAGCTGCGCCGCATCATCTCGACCGTGGGCGAAGGCGACCCCTTCCAGCCCGCCAATGCCGAGCGGCTGCAACACATGGGCTGGCTGATGCTCGCCACGCAGTTGCTCGTGATCCCCGCAGCCGCACTGGGGATCTATTTCGCCCGTTTCGCCGACGAGGTCGAAAACGCCAATGTCGAATTTAACGGCGATATCGATTTCACCGGCATCCTGCTGGTGATCATCCTCTTCATTCTCGCCCGCGTGTTCCGCCACGGGGCCGCGATGCGCGACGACCTCGAGGGGACCGTGTGATGGCCCCCAGGACATCCGGGCGGGAAGGAACCCATATCATGGTCAGGCTCGACGATCTGCTCCATGCCCGCCGCATGACGCTCACCGAACTGGCGGAGCGGGTCGGCCTCACCCTCGCCAACCTTTCGATCCTCAAAACCGGCAAGGCCAAGGCGATCCGCTTCTCCACACTGGAAGCAATCTGCCGCGAACTGGAGTGCCAGCCGGGCGACCTGCTCTCCTATACCGAGGGCGGAAACTGAGAAAAATGCGCCGGGCGCGTGTCCGGTGCATTTTCCCTATTTCCGACTCGCGCAAATATGGCTATTTTGTGACCGCGCCGATCATGGCGCATAGGAATAGAACCCCATGAAGAAGATCGCTCTTGTCGCCGCCCTTCCCGTTGCGCTGACCCTCGCCGCCTGCGGCGAAACCGCAACCGAAGAAGCTCCGGTCGAAGAAACCACCGTGGTCGAACCGGCTCCGGTGGAACCGATGGCTGAAGAAACCCTGGCCACCGAAGAAGCCGTGACCGAAGAAACCGCGACCGATCCGATGGCTGAAGAAGCTCCGGTCGCCGAAGAAGCTCCGGCAGCCGAATAATTTCCGCAAGGCTGCGTAAGCGGCGCACGGAATTGACGGGAGGCCCGGTCTTCGGACCGGGCCTTTTTCGTATGCGCATTCCTGCTCGGAAAGCCCACGACCAATACTGCCGGAACGGTGATTGCCAGCCCCCGTTGGTGGGTAAGACAACGAGGAGAAGCCCGCCATGAAACTCAGACTGACTGCCACCATACCGCTAGCCCTTGCCGCCGGTCTCGCCGCCTGCGGCGAACCCATCGACGGTAGCGACACGGCCGATCTCGGCAGCGATGTGACCGAAGCCGATCGCGGCCCGGAATACGAACCCGGCGAAGACGGCCTGCTGCAATCCGATATGGAACCTGCCCCCGAACCGATCGAACCGGCCGCGGAGCCGATCGCGGGCGAAGAACCGATGGCCGACGATCCAGTCGATCCCGCCTATCCTGCCGAATAAAGGCAGCGCCCATCAAGCTTCGACTTGACCGGAGCACCGAAATCGCTAAAGGCCCGCCACGCAATGGCGGGTCTTTCGATTTTCGCCTTTGCATCCGTCCGAGACAGTTGGTGACCGGGATTTGCCGGTCTTAATTTCCAGCCTAGACGGGGACAGAGATTTCCGGCTGGCCTTGTGCCCGCCGTTTCGCGCCAAGTGGCGCACTCCTTCCCCATCAACGGACCCGCCCGTGTCGACCTTCGGCCCCGCCGTTTGACGCCATGGACAAACGTAGCCGATCGTCCGGGATTCGTCCCGGCCGGTCATAGTGAAGGAGTATGGCATGGATCGTTCGCAGAAAACCGACGCGGTCGCCCAGCTCAACGAAGTCTTCAACCAGGCTGGCGTGGTCGTCGTGACCCGCAACCTGGGCCTTACGGTCGCCCAGTCGACCGAATTGCGTACGAAGATGCGTGAAGCCGGTGCGTCCTTTCAGGTTGCGAAGAACCGTCTCGCCAAGCTCGCCCTGAAGGACACGGACTATGAGGGAATCGACGAATTCCTGACCGGTCCGACCGCCCTCGGTTATTCCGAGGATCCGGTCGCCGCAGCCAAGGCTGTGGTCGAGTTCGCCAAGACCACCGACAAGATCGAAATCGTCGGCGGATCGATGGGCGCGCAGAAGCTCGACGAAGCAGGTGTGAGGTCGCTGGCCTCGATGCCCAGCCTCGACGAACTTCGTGGCACGATCGTGGGCCTCCTCAACGCGCCGGCAACCAAGGTTGTCCGCACGATCAAGGAACCCACCTCGATGCTCGCACGCGTCTTCGGTGCCTATGGCGCCAAGGAAGCCGCATAAGAGCTGGTTCTCGCATAGAACACATATTCATCGGGGCATTTTCCAATACCCGCCCCGGCCTTTTATTTGGAGTGAAACATCATGGCCGATATCGCCAAGCTTGTTGAAGAACTGTCGAAGCTGACTGTCATGGAAGCCGCCGAGCTTGCCAAGGCACTTGAAGAAGAGTGGGGCGTAAGCGCCGCCGCTGCTGTTGCCGTTGCCGGCCCCGCCGGTGGCGGTGCTGGTGAAGCCGCAGCCGAAGAGAAGGACGAATTCGACGTCATTCTCACCGGCGATGGTGGCAAGAAGATCCAGGTCATCAAGGAAGTCCGCGCCATCACCGGCCTGGGCCTCACCGAAGCCAAGGCCCTCGTCGAAGGTGCGCCCAAGGCTCTCAAGGAAGGCGTCAACAAGGCTGAAGCCGAAGAAATCAAGGGCAAGATCGAAGCAGCCGGCGGTACCGTCGAACTCAAGTAAGCATCAGGCCCGCAAGGGCGCTTACGCTTCGATCTCGTTTCGCGAGATCACCGAGGGGCGGTGCCGCAAGGCGCCGCCCTTTTTGGTATCGAGTGCGATACTCCGAGAGCGCGCTGGCACCAAGCTCAGAGATAGCTCGCGACAAATATCGTCATGAACAAAAAAGCAAGAACCATGGCCAACGCAATTATTGCGAACGCCCCTCGCCTGGCCATTCGCGGCCACTGATCGAATGACCAACTGAGCAGCAGTGCACCGCCGATGACCGTCAGGCTCACCATGCTCAGGAAAACCAGTTGGCGAAGTTCAGTTACCACGCCGTCTTCTCGAAAAAAATTCGAATAGGTCACTGACGCCGTCAGCGGTCCGACGAGTGCCAGCACCAGAGCCAATATCCTCATTATTCGAAACTGAAGTTTTCTCGATTGAACGTGAGACATTATTGCCACCGTACAGCAAGGCTTTCCGACGCGAGCCTTAATTGTTCTTCGGACTTTCCAACCGGTTAAAATACTGAAAATTAACTGAGAGATTTTTCGAGCGATACTGGCGTGAGAGCTGACGAGGTAGCTTTTCCTGAAAGCATGCGTCATCAAAAGCACGCACCTTAGTGGCGACCAGCATAGGATTGCTGTCAGGCCGGAAGTACATGAACGCCGCAGTGCCGACAGATAAATGTTTCGAATAGAGCCGCACCAGCTACCTCCGAGGCAGAGAGAGAGTAACTGCCGCACGCTTCTGTAGGCATGCCCTCCCGAAAAACCTATTTCTCCGCTAAATTCTTGACTTTGTCACCTATTTGGTTAGGTGTGGCAGCGGATCGGGAGGGCGCGAAGCTGGTGCACCCCCTTCCTCGCCCGGAGGGTCCGCGACGGCGGTGCCCGCATGGGCGGCGCGGCCGGTGCGAAAGGCGCGGGCGTCCAGGTCGGGAGCGAATGACCTCTTCCAGGCCCCAGGACACCTTCTCTCCTTCGCCCGGATGCGGCTGGCAGCACGATACAGGTCGCGGGACCTTCTTCGCCCGCGCGGGATAGCGGCAAGGGCTCATGCTTTTCAGGCGAACCCTCCCCGTCGCACCCGCTGCCCAGGTCGCATATGAGTCTAAGCCGGGTTCAGGTTCGGTGTTCATGCACTAACGCCCTTCGGGCTGCCCCAAGTGCGTGTTGTTTGCACTACCGCCCTTCGGGCTGCTTGAGTGCGTGTTTGTTTGCACTAACGCCCTTTGGGCTACTTGAGTGCGCAAAGGTCCGGCGGGGCCGCCACCCGAACCGCGCCGATCAGGTATCCGCCCGCGGGGTCTTTCGCAGAGCAATCTGCCAAAGGTCCCCGTTATTCTCGCTCTCGGGAGCTACGCCTCGCCTCGCGCAAGGTTCGCCCGGCCGCGTGATCTGTTTTTAACTGCGCTACTTGAGCGCAGGTGCTTCCCACGGCGCTACAGTCCGGGCTCGCCGCCGGATGTTTTCGCGTATCTGCTCGTCATTCTGACTTTCACTGGGATAACGACTGGTTCGAATCCGGAACCGCCCGCTGTTACCTGTCACATCCGGTAGTTTACCCGCAGCCCCATCATGTCGATGCCGGGGTTCTGCTCGCTGTTGAACAGGCGCGCATTGCTGATGTGGACCCAGCTTGCCTCTACCGACCAGCGCTCGTCGAGGTCCACGCCGACCGCCAGTTCCGGCTCGAACAACACGCGGCTGCCCAGATCGGTGCGTATACCGGTTTCCGGATCGACACGGAGCGAGGGTGCATTGTGGATCACCAGCCCGACGCCGGGCCGCACATACAGTTTCCCGACCTCCGCCTTCCAGCTTACTCCGGCGCCAACGAAGCTGGTATCGCCCGAAAGATTCGCCGAGCCGAAGATATAGGGCTGCACATCGGCCAGAGCCTCGATCTCGTCGAAGCGAACCCCGACCTGGGCATCGATGCCTCCCTCATTGGTATCGAAGGTGAAGGGCGTGTCGACCCCATGCGCATAGATGCCGCCATAGATTTCTTGCGCGCTGGCAGCGCCGGGTGTCGCGGCGAAGGCGAGCGCAAGCAGGGGGGCGGTAAAGCGCATGGTGTGAATTCCCGAAATGTCGTAATAGAGCGTTAGGGATTAGACGGCGCCAGCTTTCGCGGGGCTGAAGCAAGGTCTTACCCGGCCATTAACTCTGACCTGCAACTGTTCCTTGAACTTGCCTTCGTACCACCGGGGCATGGTTGGAACCTCATCCTCCCGCGCCCTGCTTCGTCCTGCCCTGGCGGCCGCAGCCCTGTTGGCAATTGCCCCGCACCCTGCGCAGGCCGCGACCCCGGCTATCGCGGTCCAGGCGGTCGAGATGATGACATCCGGTTGCAACGCACCGATCGCGGCCAATGCGCCGATTTCCCTTACCCCGGCTTCCGCGAGCAAGGCTTCGCAGATCATCGGAGGCGAGAGCGCGCTCGACGCGATCCGCGCCCGGCAGGCGGGAACGGCGCCTTCGCATCCGCTGTTTTCCAGTGCGCCGGGCAAACCCTTCGAACCGGCCGCCGCGCCGCTTGCTTCGCGCAGCACGAACTGCGCCATCGAAGCCAGTCCCTTCGCTGCGGCAAACCTGTTCCAATCGGGCCGGACCCAGTTCGCGGCCCCGCGCCGCGATGCATCGCTTCTGCCGTCGGGCGGGCGCAAGGATCTTGTCCTCGGCAGCCGCATGGTGCCGATTTCGCGCACGAGCTTCGATGCCCAGTGGCAGCGAGTAAGCGCAAGACGGACGAACCTGTCCGCCACCCTTTCGCGCGCGGCGGGAACACGCGAAAATCTCGGACAGCTGATCGCGTCGGTCAACCGCTGGGTGAACCGCGAGATCGAGCATGCCGAGGATATCGATCTCTATGGCCGCAGCGACTACTGGGCCGACGCGGCGACCACTCTCCGCCTTGGCCAGGGTGACTGCGAAGACTTTGCCTTGCTCAAGATGGAACTGCTCGCGGCAGCCGGCGTGGCGCGCGAGGACATGATCCTGACGCTGGCGCGCGACCTCGTCCGCCGCCGCGATCATGCAGTACTGCTGGTAAGGACCGATGACGGCTATCTCATGCTGGACAATGTCGGCAGCGCGCCGCTCGATGCCTCACAAGACCATGGCTATCGCCCGGTCATGAGCCTGGGTGCCAAGCAGAGCTGGCTGCACGGATACTGAGAGGCACGAGCGGCAGTAACGCTCGCACCACTCCCCAAGCAAAACTCAACGTTCGGTCAGCGCGCGGTCGAAGGCGCGGTTCACCGGCTTGAAGAGATAGGACAGCACGCTGCGACGTGCGGTGAGGATTTCGACGTCGCAGATCATGCCCGGCACGATCGGCAGGCGCACCCCGCCCTTCTCGATGAATGCGCGGTCGGTCTCGATTACCACTGCATAATAGGCTTCGCGTTCGACCTCGTCGAAGATGCTGTCGGCGCTGACCTGTGCGACGCGCCCTTTCAATCCGCCGTAGATCGAAAAATCATAGGCCGTGACCTTCACATTCGCCCGGTCGCCCACCTTCACGAAGGCGCGGTCGCTGGGCGAGATGCGGGCCTCGATCAGCAGCTTGTCGCCCACCGGCACGATCTGCATGATCTTCTCGCCCGCATTGACGAAGCCGCCTTCGGTGGTGACCTGCACATCGTTGACGATCCCGTCCGACGGCGCGCGCAATTCGTTACGGTTGCGCCGCGCGGTGGCACCGCGAATGCTTTCCTCGTTCACCGCCATGCGCGTGGCGATCTCGCTACGTTCGGCTAGCGCCTGCTGGCGGAAATCGGCACGCGCCTGGCTGAGATCGGCCTGCGCCTGGCTGATCGATGCGGAAGCGCGCGCTGCGGCCTGACGCGCAGCCGAGAGACGGCCCTGCAGGTCGATCACCTCACGCTCAGCCGTCAGTAAATCGGTCTGGGGCACGATATTCTTGGCCGCCAGCGGGCGCAGCATCTCGACCTGTTCGCGGGCAAGACGCAGGCTGCTTTCGAGACTCGACGCGGTGGCCTGTGCTTCGGCGAGATCGCGGCGACGCTGTTCGATCGCCGAAGCGAGCGAAGATTCGCGCGCGCGGGCGGTCGCCGCACGGGCCTGCGCAAGGCGGCGCTCCTCGGCACAGGCGCTGCCGCTTTCGCAGCCCAGCACGCCGCCGCCAGCCTCCTGGCTAAGCCGCTGAGCGCGTACGGCGAGCCGCTCATTCTCGGTCTGCAATTCGCCCAGTGCCGAAGCACTTTGCGAATCGTCGAGCCGGACCAGCAGATCGCCCTCTTTCACACTTTGCCCGCTGCGCACGAGGATTTCCTCGATGACCGCAGGCTCCGCAGGCTGCACCAATTGCGCCTTGCTCGACGGGATAACCGTGCCGGTGCCGCGGGTTATCTGGTCGACCTGTGCAAAGGCGGCCCAGGCGAACAGCAGGGCGATCCCGACTGCGGCGGTGACGATCAGGCGCTGCGCCGCGCTCATCGTGCTCCAGCGCTGGAAGACAGTCATTGCGGTTGCTCCGAAGATCCGGGCGCCGCCGCGACGAGCGCGCCCTGCGAAGAGAGGGTATTGCGATAACCTGCGCTGGCTTCGACCGGGTCGGGGATGGTCAGGCGCCAGGTCTTAGTAGTGTCGATCCGCCCGCCGACATCGGCGGCGGCATGACGGTCCGTGATGTCCGGCTCTACGGTCAGGCCGGGCGTATAGGCAGCTTCCGCGGCCAGCTCGATACGCTCTTCACCTTCCTTGTCGATGAAGCGTGCGAAATCGACCTGCGGCTTGAACTCGCGCCCTGCCCAGTCGCCATAGAAACTGGCGGCGCGGCCGGGCGAGCCCGGGAAACGATAAAAGATATGGCGGCCGATGGTGGCGATCTTGCCCAGCTTGAAGGCCCAATAGGGCACGACATAATCGGCATGGTAATGCGTAGCTGTGCCGACTTCGGGAACTTCGCGGCCCGACAGCGCATCGCGTGCAATCGCCTTGGCCGATCGCCACAGATCCGTCTGCGGCTTGCGCATCAGCGCCCCGTCGCAGGTGAAGCTGAACTGGCAGACCTTCTGGTTCCAGCCCTGATATACGACGCCGCACACGGTGTTGGGATAGGCCGGATGCCGCACCCGGTTGAGCACCACCTGCGCAACCGCGCGCTGGCCCAGCACAGGTTCCAGCGCCGCTTCATAATAGACAGCCTGCGCGAGACAGTCGATCGCAGTGCCGTAGTGGCTCGAAGAAAGCGGTATGGCCGAGAAACGGCCGGGACGTTCCAGGCGGCCTGCTAGCGTGGGGATCGCAAGGTTCCGCGCCAGCGCATCGTCATCGTCGGCCCCGGCACCGAGCAGCATTGCGCCCGCTTCGGGGGAAGTCGTCATGTCCGCAAGGTCGGCCTGCAAGTCCGGCGAAAGCTGCGCCATGGCGATGGCCTTCTCCTGCGGCACCAGCAGCGACGAGGTGCCGACGAGCAGGCTCGTCACCGCGAGGACGGAGAAGGCCCAGATGCGGCGGATGCGGGTTGCGGCGGCCTTGCTCACGCCACACCTCCGCGCGCTGCGCCGGCTTTGGCCAGGACTTCCTTCACCGGACCGTCGGCGGCGACACGGCCTTTGTCCAGCACGATCAGGCGATCGCAAATGGCGAAAAGCGCCGGGCGGTGGGTCGAGATGACCAGCGTCTGCTCGGGCTTTATCGCGCCCGACAGGCGTTCGACGAACATCTTCTCGGTTTCGCTGTCCATCGCGCCGGTCGGCTCGTCGAGGAACAGCAGTTCGCGCGGCTCGACCAGCGCGCGGGCGAGCGAAAGGAAACTGCGCTGACCACCCGATAGCTGGCGTCCGTCTTCGCCCACCGAACGGTCGAACCCGCCGGCATCGCGCGAGAGGAACTGGTCCGCACCCGTTGCGCGCATGGCTTCGAGCAATGCCTCTTCGGAAAGGCCGAGCCGTCCAAGCGTAAGATTGTCGCGCACCGAACCCGAAAACAGCGCCGCATCCTGTCCCACGAAGCCCAGTGTCTCACGCAGATGTTGCGGACGATACTGACGGCTATCGATACCGTTGACCATCATCGCGCCCTCTGTCGGCGCATAGAGCCCGCAAAGCAGGCGTCCGAAGGTCGATTTGCCCGATGCGACCCGGCCGACCAGCGCAATACGCTCGCCTGGCTCGATGGTGAGATTGAGACCGGAAAGCGCCGCGGGCGCTTCTTCGGCATAACGGAATTCGGCATCCTCGAAGACGATGCGCGGGCGCTTGATGGCGCTGGGCGCGATGCTTGCACCGAGCTTGCGTTCGTCCCCGCCTTCGAACATGCGCTCGATACTGGATAGTGTCTCCTTGGCCTGCCGCCCGCGGGTCAGCAGGAAAGCGATCTGGCCTGCCGGTGCGAGAGAGCGCGAGGCCAGCATGACGATGGCGATGATCGCGCCCATGGTGATCTCGCCCGCGGCAAACAGATAATAGCCGCCGATGATCAGCGCGACGGTCGAGATCTGCTGGAACACCTGTGCGAGGCTGACGGCGACCGAGTTGATGTTGCGCAGGCGCAGCTGCGAATGGCCGCCGATATCGGCAAGCCGGTGCCAGCGCGAGAGCATGCCGCCCTCCCCGCCCATTGCCTTCAGCGTCTCCGCACCGGTGAGAGATTCCACCAGCAGCGTCTGCTGCAAGCCGTAATCGGCCTGCGCATCCTGCGAAGCCTCGACCACCTTTTTCTGCAGGACGAAGCCGGCAACCGCCATCGCCGCGATGATGGTCAGCGGCACCAGCGCAAGCCAGCCCGCGATGATCGCGATCACCGCCACGAAGACCACGAGGAAGAGAACGTCGACCACCAGCACGACCGAAGTCGAAGCAAAGAAATCGCGCACGATGGCATATTCGGCCACCCGCGCGGCCATCGAACCGCTGTGACCCTTGCGTTCTGCCAGCGGCATGGCGAGCAGGCGCGAGAAAATCTTCTGGCTGAGCTTGAGATCGAGTCGCTGGGCGATCTCGTCGACGATAGAGGTCCGCGCGCGGCGCAGCGCGAATTCGAGCGCGAAGGCGAGCAACACGCCGAGGCCCAGCACCCAGAGCGTTTCCTGCGCCTGGTTGGGGATGACCCGGTCGTAGACGTTCATGGTAAAGATTGGCAGTGCTACCGCCAGCAGGTTCACCAGCAGCGAAGCGAGCAATACCGGCATGAAGGCGCTGCGTTCGCGGCGCAGTTCGCCCCAGAACCAGTGGCTCCGCGCCTTTGCGTGCCAGGGTGCCTCGTCGGCGCGCATCCGGTCGGGATCGCCGTATACAGGTATCAGCGTATCGGCATAGACCTCGCCGAGATCGTGGCGCTTTTCCCAGGTCTCCGCGCCGGTTTCCGGACGCCAGACGAGCAATTCGTCCTCCTGCGCCTCGAGCAGCAGGACGAAGCCGCCATCGTCCATCGCCGCGATGGCCGGCAGGAGCTTGGCATTGGTCGGCAGGCGCCGACGGCGAAGGACATCGTGGTTCAGACCGACAAGGTCGAGTGCCGCCGGGGCCTGGTGGACGGGAAGCAGCCCTTCCGTATTACGCGGAAGCTGGCCAAGCGTATTGCGCGCAAACGGCAAGCCATAGCGCTTCGCCGCTTCCCCAATGCAATCGACGAGCGGGTCAAGGACCCGCCCGCCAATCTGTTCAGCCTTAGCCTGTTCCATAGCCGTCATCGGCCCTTTGTGTTGCGTCAATCTCCGGCGACGCGCCGCTGCAGTTCGGCATCGGCTGACGGTCCATAGTTGAACCGTTCGCGTTCCTGCTCGCCTGCCCCGGCCCCCGGAGCGATGCTCAGCGCATCGAGGAACTGGTTTGTAGCAGCAAGCGTCTGGTACTGCGCGAACAATTGGGAGAACCGTGCCGTTTCGAGACGGACCTGCGTATTGAAGCGCGTATTCTGCGCATCGAGCACGTCCAGCAGCGAACGGCGACCGATGTTGAACTGGCTGCGATAGCTCAGCAGGAGATCGTCGCTGACCTGGCTCTGGCGGTCGAGCTGCTGCACCACGCGGCGCTGCGTATCGAGCTGTTGCCATGCCAGACGCACGTCTTCTTCGGCAGCACGCTGGCGATCATGCAGCGCATAACGGGCGAGGCTAGCCTGGCGAATGTTCTCCTGCAGCTTGGCCCGGTTGATGCCGCCGTCGAACACATCCCAGCGCAGCACCACGCGGGCCTGCAGATCGGTGGTTTCTCCGGCGAAACCGTCGATGTCCTCGCCGGTGCGGCCGCTCGCCTCGATGCCGATCGTCGGCCAGAGGTCGCCCTCGGCGGAATCGACCAGAGCATTGGCGGCATCGACATCGGCTTCCGCTTCACGCACCAGCGGGTTGTTCAGTCGAGCCAGTCCTATTGCCGTCGGCAGATCGGAGGGCATAGCGCTCGAAAGGTCCGGCGGAACGGTACCGACATTGATGTCCATGCCGGTCAGGCGGCGTAGCGAGATATAGGCATTCTGGAGCTCCAGATCCGCCTCCTCGGTGCGCACCAGCGCCGATTGCAGCCGCTCTTCGGCCTGCTGACGATCGGCGACAGAGATCGAACCTTCGTCCACCCCGGTCGACAGGTCGGAAACGAGCGTCTGGTGGAACGCCGCATTGTCACGCGCCGCGGCGGCAACGCGTTCCTGAAGGAGCACGTCGAGATACTGGCGGGCAACCTGCAGGGCGATGAACTCCGAACGTTCGACCACGCGCAGCGATGCGCCATCGACGCGGGCCGCCTGGCGGAGCAGCTCGCCACGGCGCCGACCGAAGTCGAACACCGTCCATTCGGCGTTGATCCCTGCTTCCAGCGGATAGAGTTCGTTGTTCGCAATGCCCAGCGAGCGGCGGGTGTTGTTTTCCAGCCGCCTAATGCCGGCGCTTGCCTCTATGCCGACGCGGGGCAGGTAAAGCCCTTGCGCCTGCTTGCGTTCGAACTCGATCGCTTCCTTGTTGTACTGTGCCTGCAGGATTTCCGGATTCGACTGCATGGCGATCGCAATCGCGTCCTGCATCGATACAGTGTCCGCAGACGTGGTCTGCGCCATGGCTGCCGGAGCCGATCCTGCAAGCAGGAGCGCCGCGGCAGTGGCCAGGGTTGTCTTGCGCATTTTTCGTCCCCTCACTTACTGGTTGACCAGGATTTCGACGCGGCGGTTCTGCAATTCGCGCACCCCGTCGGCGGTCGGCACGCGGGGGTTTTCCTCACCCTCGGCGCGCGTGGAAATTGCGGCATCGGCGATTCCGCGGCCGACCATAAGGCTCTCGATGGCTTCGGCGCGGCGTTCCGACAGGCCCTGATTGTAGGCGTTGCTGCCCGACCTATCCGTGTGACCGACGACGGTGAAGCGGGTCCAGTTGCAGACCGGCGCATTCTCGACCACGTATTCGACCGTTTCCACCGCGTCCTGCTGCGGCGTGGCGGAATCGAATTCGAAGAAGATGAGGCCCGGTGCCTGCGCGGTGCAGACTTCCGGACGCGCAGCCGGTGCCTGCGGTGCGGGGGTGGCAACCCGCGCCTGCAGCGTGCGGTTCATCATGTCGTAGGCCATGCCGCACTTCGACAGGCTGACCTCGTCCTTGGTGCTGGACTTGAGGAAGCCGAGCGCGATGCCGCACTGCGCCTTCGCCTCGCTGGCCCAGATGTAACGCGGATCGTTCGCATTCACGATTCCAGGATCGTTGGTGAGCGCGAGTGCGGCATCGTACCGCATCTGCACGGCGCTGCGCAACTCGCTGCCGTCCAGGCTCATAAGGTCATCCTGCGCGAAGACCGCAGAGGGGGTCATCCCCACTGCGGCTCCGGCAAGCGCGAAAATCGCGGTTGTCTTTCTCATTGCAATGCCCCTTGTTTCAAACTTCTCATTGCGATCATGCCGCAGCCGCTGCCAATGCGGCCGCTTCGTCGTTCTGGTCCTGCGGCATCATGCCCATGGCATGGAGCGCCACATCGTTTCCGATCATGCTGTCGAGCAGCCCTTCCGGCGGCGCTACCGCTACTGCCGGACCATCGTTGGCTGCGAAGTGATCGACGATGGCATCGACTGCGGCTTCCGCCGCGATGTCGGCCACAGCCTCGCCCAGAGCCTTTCCGGCTTCCGCCGCAGTGCCGGCTTCCGCCAGCTTGGCAGGGGCTTCGAGCATAAGCAGCGCTTCCATCCCGCTTGCCGCGTCACCCCCGGCAAAGCCTTCGAACACGCTCGGGCCACCCACCAGTTGCGGTCCGGCATCCATGCTCTGGGTGAAGTCCACGCTTTCGTCTTGCAGGTTGCCGGCTAGGTCGGCCTGCGGTGCCTTGAAAGCACTTTGCCCTTCGAGGATGTTTGCCATCGCCGGTTCGCTTGAGACGGCCTGATCCGTCGGGCCCAGGCTATCGAAGCTCAACGCCTCGGCTTCCGGCAGTTCCGGTGCACGGATATCCGCAATCGGAGCAAACTCGAAATCAACCATATCGCGATGCGCGGAAGCGGGATCGCCGAAGGTCTGGTCGAATTGCGCCTGCATTTCCGGCATGAAGAAACCGGAGGCCATAGCCGCGACCGTCGCCATTTCCATCGGCCGCATAGCCGTACGCGGATCGGTCGAAGTCTTGGCTGTCGGCGACACGGCAAAGGCCGCGTCTGCGAAAATGCCCGTGGAGCCGTCAGCGTAGGTAAATTCTCCCTCGCCATGGACCAGCACATCGCCGTCGAACACTGTATAGGCATCGCCATCGGACACGAGGGCAATCGACGAGATGCCCGCTTCGGTCAGCGTGGAGAATTCGCCGTCATCCGCCACACCGTTGGAATTGGTATCCTGCCACACGCCGAACGAGGCGAAATCCGCATCCTTCGCGTCCAGAACTCCATCCCGGTTAGTGTCATATTTCGCAGCGAGCCCCTCGAGGTCGGTCAGGCCATTGCCGCCAAACACGATTTCGGTGCCGTTGTCAGCCGCTCCATTGCCATTGGCATCATGAACCAGCAGGCCATCATCCGGCGCGACCCAGGCCGTGGTTACCAGACCGCCGCCATAGTCGTATGCGACCCCCGCATCCGAGCCGAGGAACTCAACCCCGTCGCCATCTAGGTCGAGCACGATGGGTGGAGCCGTCGGCTCTGCCGTGATCGCAAGTTCGCCCGACTCTACTGTATCGCCGTCACCGTCGACAACGGAGATCGGCACGGAGAAATCGACCGGATCATTGGTGATGGCAGTGGCCCCGAAATCACCGATCTTGAAGGTATTTCCGGAGACATAGGCCCATTCGACGCTGTTATAGCCATCGTCGGTATATGCAGCGACCACCGTATCGGCGCGGACGCCGGCGATATCAACCGTCCCGTCCACGTTGAACGTTACGGTGAAGACACTGCCACCTACATTGTAGGCACCATCGGTCGTAATGAGCGAGTTGCCACCATTGTAGCTTATCGCAACGCTGGTGATGGTGTCGGGAGTACCGTCACCAACATCCTTCACGGTTCCGCTGTCAGCATCGTCGAACGCGGAAACCTTGATGGCTGTCGTGCTGTTGATCGAAGTGAACCTGGCCGAACCGCCGTTGATGGTGTAATGTCCATCGAAGGTCTGGGTATCGTCGCCGCCATAGAAGTCGCCACCCGGTACCGGACTGCCATCGAGGTCGATCACGTAGTCGACTCGCATCGCCTCACCCGGACCGACCGAATTGCCGCCAGCGATGCCACCTTCATTGGCGTTGGTGTTCACCGTATCCCCGCCAACCGGCGTGAGCAGGAGATCCTGGCTGTCATTGTCGCCTGGCTGGGTAAAGCCGGCCCACGACCCATTGCCGCCGACGAAATTGTATCCGCCGTCGTTGAAATCGATGGTGCTCGTTGAATCGAGCGACCCGTACATCGTCACGACATATTGATCGTCGCTGCCCACCGGCTGCAACTCGATCGTGAAGACGACGCTGTCATCGCTCGACTTGGTCGCAGTAAGGACCGTACCGTCCGGCGAGATCGAGTATTCGAGCGATGCCAGCCCCGATGTCAGGCCCTGGGACTCGAGCGCCGTGATCGTGGCGTCGGTGAAGATCACCTCACCGCCATCGGCCCCCATATTGTCGTCCACGTCGTTGTCGGTGTCGAGATAGGCGCTGGCACTCGCCCCGCCCCCATTCGTTACGTCGAGCGAGTAGGCCACCACCGGAGTCGGCACATCGTCGGAGACCGAGACGGAGACCGAGGATGTCGCCGTGTCGCCATCTATATCGGTTGCCACCACATCCACCGAGCCGAGCGCGAAGGTGTCGTCCGCGGTGAAGATCGGGTGGCTGCCATAATTGTTCGACAACGTCGCCGTCACCGTCGCCGTGTCGCCCGTTCGCGTCAGCTCAAGCGTAACTACCAGCGTGCCGCCATCGGAGCCGGTGATCGTGTCATCGTCCACCCGCACCCACGTCAGGCTCGCATCGAGCCCTGTCAGGTCGGTGCCGAAGGCAATCGTGTCGATCGCATCCGATCCGGCAGTAAAGACGATGTCGTCACTGTCGGTTACCGGAGGGGCCGGGTTCGTTCCGTCGGCCAAGTTCTCATCATCGACCAGCAAGCTGATCGAAGGACCTGCGATCGGACCCGCACCGTCGGTGATGTCGATCGGTTGCGTGGCGGTATCGAAATCGCCGTCGCCATCGGTCAGCGTGTAGCTGAATGAGGCATCGATATCGCCGCCCGTATGATCGAGGCCCGGGTTAGGATCGAAGGTCCAGTTGCCATCCATGTCGATCGTGTAGGTGCCGTTGGCGGTCATCAGCGTCGCGTCCGAACCGTCCTGCGGCACGGCAACGGTCTCCACGCCCACCGTGATCGCGGTTACCGTCGCCCCGTCCGCGCCTTCGGTGTCGTTCGACAGCACATTGCCGCCGATCGTGCCGACCGCATCTTCGGCGACCGTCTCTCCGCTTTCGTCGACTGCGTCGGGGCCGTCATCGAAGAAGGAGATCGCAGTTCCTACACCCGCGCTCTGCGAGACGCTGTCGCCATCGCCATCGGTCAGGGTGACCGTGGCATCGACCAGCCCAGCAAGGTTGAGCACATCGTTGTATTCGCCTGCCGAATTGTCGCCATCGACCGTGTGTTCGAGGGCTACGTTCTGGACCAGCGTTACCGTGCCATCCGCATTGATAGTCACGGTGAAGGCAGTCAGATCGCTTATGCCATCGTTATAGACACCCGAGATGACGTTCGGCGTGAGCGGATCCTGCACCAGTGTGATGGCATGATCGCCTTGCGCGGTGGCGAGCGCGGTCGACCCATCGCCGACAATGTCGAGCGTGTAGGAAACAGAACCGGTCGTTGCCGGACCATCGACGCCGAAATCGCCACTATAGGCGATGATCGCGGCGGCGCTGGTATCCTCGATTGGGAAGCCGGCGGGGCTGCCCGCATCGGTTTCGTCGACGTCGACCGAGCCATTTGCGGACACGCTGCTGATGGTCGGGCCGTCGTCCTCGAAAGCAATGGCAGTGGTGATGTCGATTGCGGCCGATTGGTCGGTGTCCCCGTCGCCGTCCTGCGCAGTTACCACGGCGCTGAGCGAACCGGTCGCCAGCGTTTCGGGCGTCAGCTCTTCGTCGGGATCGCTGGGATCGTCATGCTGGACCGAGAGGTACTGTTCGACGGAGATTTCGCCGGTATCGACGTCGATCGAGACCGCGAAGGCCGCCGTGGTGGTGCCGTCCACGACACCGACGACGACCGTATCGCTCACCGCGACGAGAGTGATCGCGGTGCCATCGGTCGTGCTGAGGCCGGAGACGCCACCATTGCCCACTACGAGGCTGTAGCTCAATCCGCCGCCGTTGACGTCCTGGTCGTTTCCGAAGTCGGCGGTCACGTCGAGGACGTTCACGCCCGAGCTTGCGCCGACCAGCGTCGGCGAACCGGTGACGTCTGCGTCGTTCCCCTGCGTATAGGTCGCGCCGAGGTCGATCGCGCCTGCAGCTGCAGTAAGA
Organism: Qipengyuania sp. B-5; assembly: GCF_056857815.1. Lineage (NCBI taxonomy): Bacteria > Pseudomonadati > Pseudomonadota > Alphaproteobacteria > Sphingomonadales > Erythrobacteraceae > Qipengyuania > Qipengyuania sp. B-5. Next base: position 68,648 of record NZ_JBSXNU010000054.1, read on the forward strand.
TCGGTCTCGTCGAGCACGACCATCGCACCGGCACTGAGCGTTGCGCTCACGCTGGGCCCATCGTCGAGGATCTGGAATGCGCCGCCGATATTGGCAGTCGCCTGCGCGGTGTCGCCGTCGCCATCGGTTACCGTGGCGGTCAGCGTGATCAGGTCCGCAGCCCAGGCGGGGACCGGTTCGGAATCATTGTGATCGTTGGTGTCGCCATGAACGACCGCACGCTGCTGATCGAAGGTAACAGTGCCGTTCGCATCCACAGAGATAACGAACACAGTGTCTCCATTGCCGTTCTGGCCTTCGATCGTGCCGTTCACCTCGACGAGCGTGACGTCTGTATTGGTCAGGGTGTCGATCAGGCCGGTCGCCGTGCCAGAGAAGCCGAGCGTATAATCGCTCACATCACCCGGGCCGTCAGCATTGTAGTCGGGTACGAAGAGCGTCGAAAAATCGGCCGTCGCATCGGTACTGAAATCGTCGTCGTCGACCGTCAGGCTGTCTGCCGTGGGCGAGTCCGCGGCAAGCGTCGGGACATCGTCCGAGACGTTCACGGCGACCGAACCGGTTGCGGTGTCGCCATCGATATCGGTCGCAATCACATCGACCGAGCCGAGCGCATCGAGTTCGTCGCCCTGGCTGGAGTGGCCGAGATAATTGTCGTTGAGCGTTGCAGTGACGGTGGCATCGTCACCGACTACATTGAGCGTCAGCGTGACGACGAGGCGGCCGCCATCCGAACCGGTGATGGTGAAATCGTCCACCCGCGTCCAAGTAAGGCCGCCGTCGAGACCCGAAGTATCGCCGAAGACGATGCTGTCGAACGGATCCGATCCGGGGACGAAACTGATCGTGTCGGAATCCGAGTCCGGGCCGGCCGGCGTGCTGCCATCGGCAAGATTCTGGTCGTCGACAGTCAGGCTCACCGCTTCGGGATCGTTCGGACCATTTCCGTCGAGGATGCGGATCGGCTGGGTGGCGGTGTCGGTATCGCCGTCACCGTCGGTCAGTGTGTAGCTGAAGTCGGCATCGATCGGCCCGAGGCTCTGGTCGAGGCCCGGGTTCGGATCGAAGGTCCAGTTGCCGTCCATGTCGATCGTGTAGGTGCCGTTGGCGGTCATCAGCGTCGCGTCCGACCCGTCCTGCGGTACGGCAACGGTCTGCGCGCCCGCCGTGATCGCGGTGACGGTGGCTCCATCCGCACCTTCGGTGTCGGGCGTGCCGTCGGTCATGACATTGCCGGAAATATCGGCAGCGTCCTCGGCGACATCAATCACCGTCTGGTCGGTGGCGGTCGGAACGTCGTCCACGATATCGACGTTGATCGTCCCGCTGCCGATCAGATTGTTGAACTCGTCATAGACTTCGTATCCGAAGCTTTCCTGGCCGGTGACGGTATTGGCGCCGTTGTCGCCGCCCTGGTCGGGCATGATGCTGTCGCCATCAACGTTCGTATTGAGCGTATAGGTATATTCGCCCGTCACGCTGTCGAGGGTGAGAGTACCGTAGCTGCCGCCCGCCGGATCGGTCAGCACATAGGTGAAGGTGCCTGTCGCATTGGTGACGGTGATCTGGCCGTCGGCGTCGATCTCGCTGTCGCTCGTCGCATCGCTGCCCGTGGGAAGACCCGCTTCGTAGACGATCGCCTCATTGTCTTCGACCGTGCCTGCAACATTGGCGATATCGATATCGAGCGTCGCTTCGGCGATGTCTCCGTCGGCATCGACGATCTGATAGGTGAAGCTGTCCGTGACATCCGCATTGGTGGCGTTGGCGAAGCTTTTGTAGCTGTAGCTGCCATCGGCATTTACAGTCAGTTCGCCGTAGGTCCCCGTAACCACGAAGGGTGCGCCATTGTCGCTGCCGCCGGTGCCCGAAACCGCCAGGATGGTCAGCGTTCCGTCGGCACCGTTCGCATCCACGCCAAAGCCGTCGTCATCGGTCAGGATGTTGCCGGTGACCGTGGCACCTTCCATGACCGAATTGGTATTGTCGGTCGCGGTGGGTGCATCGTCGTCGAAGGTGATGTCGAGCGTGGCGTCGGCAGTTTCGCCTTCGCTGTCGGTGACAGTGAAGCCGATACTGGCCAGCGCATCGTTTTCGTCATTGCCGGCAGTGTGTAACACGTTCTGCAGCAGGGTGACGGTGTAATCGCCGGTCGCCGCATCGGTGATTTCCACCGTGAAAATGTCGCCGCGGTCGCTCGATGCTGTAAGCGTGTTGCCGCTGACCGAATAGGTGACTATTTCGCTGCCCAGCATCACGCTGGAACCGTGGAGGCCGGCATCGAAGGTGATGGTCGCCGGGCCGTCGTTGCCGACGTCGAAGGTCAACGTGCCGGTGAAGCTCGCCTCGCTGGTATCGGCAGGATCGTCACCCGCATTGGCGTCCAGATCGCCGGTGGTGGAGTCCGGATTGCCGCCGGGCAGGCCGTCATCGTCCACTGCCGCGGCAACCGTGCCGCCGCTCGGCTCGCTGTCCGGCTGGAGATTGACTGTCACAGTGGCGGTCGAGCTGTCGCCGTCCTGATCGGTAATGGTGTAGGTGAAGCTGTCGGTCAGCTGGCCGTTGCTGCCTGCGCCCGGAGCCGGGGTATAGGTGAACAGGCCGGTCGCCGGATCGTAGGTCGCGGTTCCCTGTGTGCCCTGCGAACTTACGACGACGCTGACGCCATCTGCAGTGAGGACACCGTCTGCGCCGAACACGTCGTTGGCCAGCGCATCGATCACGATCGGCGCGTTCTCTGCACCCTGATTGGCGCTATCGTCCACCGCCGTCGGAACGTCGTCGACCACAGCAATGTCGAGCGAGGCGGTATCTTCGGACCCGTCGCTGTCGGTCGCAACGACTTCGAGGCTGTCGACCAGCTGGTCTTCGCCGTCCGCCATATGATCCAGCGTGTTGTCACTCAGTTCGTACTCATAGGAGACGGTGGCCGCGACCACGTCGCCATTGGCGTCGGTCGTGACAGTCACGCCGGTCACGTTCACCGTGCCATAGGCGCCGGGGATCGAGATCGGATAGCTTTCGCCGCCGCCCCAGACCTGGACGCCGCCCACGGTCAGCGTGTCAAGCCCGTCGGGGCTGTCGACCGTGAAGTCGCCACTGGGCGTCAGCGCCGCCGCGTCGGGCGAGGAGCCGTCCGCCAGATCGTCTTCGTCGACCGTCAGCTCGGGCGTCTCGAGGTCGAGGCCGCCCAACGTGACGATATCGTCATCGCCATTGATCGTGACCGTCAGCGTGGTGACACTGGTGTCGCCGTCACCGTCGGTAAGCGTATAGGTGAAGACCTCGGTCAGACTCTCGGTTGAATCGAGGCCCTGGACGAACTCGTTCGTATTATCGAGCGTGTAGGTATAGCTGCCATCGGCATTGAGGACGAGCGAGCCATAGGCGCCCGCAGTCGCCCCGCCGACCGCGCCTGGGCTGCCGCCGAAGGAAACATCGGTCACGCTCGCGCCGTCCGCACCGGTGGTATCGCCGCCATTGTCGCCATTAGCTTCGGCATCGGTGATGACATTGCCGTCCGCGGTCAGCGGGCCGTCCTCGGTCACGCTGTCGGTGTCCGCAACTGCCGTCGGAACATCGTCGATGATAGCGATGTCGAGATCACCCGAAGCCACGTCGCCATCCTGGTCGGTGACGATTACTTCGAAGCTGTCGAAAGTGTCGTCGCCATCGGTGTTCGTGGTCAGCTCGTAGGTGTAGCCGATCGAACCTTCCGCGATCGAGGTGATCGTCAGTATGCCGAAGCTGCCATTGATCGTCTGGCCGACCGCGGTCACGGTCTGGCCGCCGATGGTCACCGTCGCCGGGCCGTCGGGCGCGTCATAGGTGAAGGCGCCGCTCGTGAATTCGCTGTCGCTTGCCGCGTCGGAACCGGCGGGCAGGCCGGCCTCGTCGACCAGCGTGCCATCTCCGCCTGCAACCGGCAGGTCGATCACGACCGGGCTATCGGCAATCGCGATCACGAGATTGGCGGTGGCGGTATCGCCGTCGCCGTCGGTGATCGTGTAGGTGAAGCTGTCGCTGACACCGCCTTCGGTGCCCGGATTCCGGGTGTAGCTGTAGCTGCCGTCGGCCGCTATGGTCAGTGTGCCGTATTCGCCCTGGATGGTGTCGCCTGCCGAACCGGTGCCGTTCGCGCCGGTGTAGGAAGTGACGAGCGCGCCGTCCGCGCCTTCGACATCATTGGCCAGCACATTGCCGCCGACCGGGCCGTATTCACCCGCCGAGATGGCGTTCGCATCGTCCTCAGCCGAAGGATTGTCGTCGACGATGGAGACCACCAGCGTCGTTTGCGCCGTATCGCCGTCGCTGTCGGTAACGACCAGCGTGAAACTGTCGCTGTCCGGATCGACCAGCGTATTGTCGGTCAGTTCGTAGCTGTAGCTGTATGCGCCGTCGGTGACCGAAACCGTGAGCACGCCGCGTTCGGTCGTGACGGTGCCGCCGTCGGTTACGTCGACACCGTTAACGACCAGCGAGTCGATGCTGTCACCACCGGTCGCGATGGCGATGGAGCCACTGGCGAATTCGCCGTCGCTCGCCGCGTTGGAACCGGCCGGTTCGTCGCCCCGCGCACCCAGCGCTTCCTCGAAGACAGAGTCCTGCCCCTCGATAGCGATTTCGGGCGCGGAATCGGGCTGAAGCGTGATCGTAACCGTAGCGGTGGAGGTATCGCCGTCGCCATCGGTGATCGTGTAATCGAAGGTTACGGTGCCTTCCTCGCCCGCTCCCGGGGTATAGGTGAAGGTGCCGTCGCCATTGTAGGAGACGCTGCCGTCGCCGCTGAGCGTACCGTCGACCACCGCCACTCCGGTGGCCAGGTCCACGCCGTCCGCACCGGTAATATCGTTGTCGAGCGCATCGACGGTGATCGGGGCGTTCTCTTCGCCCTGCGCGCCCGTATCGTCGAAGGCTTCGGGCACGTCGTCGACGATGGTGATCACCAGATCGTCTTCGGCCACATCGCCATCGAGGTCGGTTATGACGATAGGAAAGTCGACCGTCGTGCCCTCGGGGTCACCGGTATTGTCGGTCAGTTCGTATTCGTAGGTGATCGTACCTTCGCCGGTCTCCGGGTCATAGGTATAGTCGATGACCGTCAGCGTGCCGGTATCGTCCGCGACGACGACCTGCGGCAGGTTTTCGGGATCGATTACGGTTCCGCCGATGGTCACCGAGCCTACGCCATCGGGCGATGTGAAGGTGATCGTGCCGGTCGCCGTTTCATCGTCGCCGTCGAAATCGGATCCGGCCGGTTCGTCGTCGCGGGTGCCGGTGGTGGGCGGCAGTTCGTCCTCGTCGACAACCGTCGCGTCCTCGCCTTCCGGAACTTCGGTAATGACCGTGGGCGCATTGCCGATATCGATCGTCAGCGTCGCGGTGCTGGTGCTGCCGTCGGCATCGGTGATGGTATAGGTGAACTCTTCGCTCACGCCGCCGGGCGTGTTGACGAAGCGCGTGTAGGAATAGCTGCCGTCGGCATTGAGCGTCAGCTCGCCATAGGTGCCGGTCAGCGTGTCGCCCGGTTCGGCAGAGCCGCCGTCATTGGCGAAGCCGGTTACCGCGCCGCTTGGCGCATAGCCGTCCGCGCCGGATTCGTCGTTGACCAGAACGCTGCCCGCAACCGGCCCGTAGGTCGCTGCTTCCACGCTATCCACATCGTCGCGCGCGATCGGCGCATCGTCGATGATGCGGATCTGCAGGTTCGCATCGGCGCGGTCGCCATCGGCATCGATCACACTCATCATGAACGAACCGTCCAGCTCGCCCCCGACCATATTGTCTTCGAGGGTGAAGCTGAAGCCGATGCGGCCGCTGGCGAGATCGATGCTGGTGATGGTCAGCGTGCCCTGATCGCCCTGGAAGGTCTGGCCGACCGAAGTGATTTCCACGCCATTGATCAGGACCGATCCCACGCCGTCGGGCGCGTTGAAGACGATGGTGCCGCTGGCGGTTTCAGAATTGGTTTCGCTGCGCGTGCCTTCGGGTTCGGGGGCGCCGTTCACCGTGCGGGCGGGCAGACCGTCTTCATCGACGGCGGCAATGGCGTTGACCACGCCCACCGGATTGTCCGGCGTTTCGATCACGACATCGGGATCGCGATCGACAAGCGCAGGGATAATCTCGCGCTCTTCAGGCTGCGGGAAGGCGAGTTCGGTATAGGGCAGCAGATCGCCCAGATCATAGGCGGCCTGGATATTGCCGGGATCGACTTCGAAATTGCCACCCGAGCTCTGCGGATCGCCGGCGGCGGGCTGCGGCTCGTTGCCGGTCAACAGCGCGGCGAGGTTGGCGGCGGGTACGGTGACGCCGTCGATCACGATCTGCGGGACGATGATCGCGCCTTCGGGGATGACGATGCGTGTGCCGTCTTCCAGCACGATCACGAGGTCGCGGCCCTGCGCGGTCATGTTGTCGAGGCTGGCACCTTCCGGCAGGACTACGACGCCATCGGCGTCGGGACGCAGTACGATATCGGCATTGCGCAGGTTCATCGCCTGCGCGGAATTGCCATGTATATCAGTGGCTTGGCTCTCGGAAGCGTTGTCGCTACTCTGGGCGTCGGCAAACTCGTTGCGCGTTTCGAAGCTGTCCATCTCGTCCGTCCTTCCTGTGCGGGCAGGAAAGGAAATTCCCCTCCTGTTGCGGACAGTTCACGGATTGTCGGGCCATCTGGCTTCGGAATCCCCACCGGCAAGTATTGCCCCCGCGGCAGGGAAGTCATCCGTACTGTCTCGCGGCCCCGACTTGTTCATTCGCATCCGGAGCGAATCGCCCGGATGATCGATGTGTCGTTGTTGCACTTGAAGTAACCCTTCTCGCACCATTCATGCAATGGAATTTACTTTCTTGAGACCGGTTGAGGGGTGAGAAATCGCTGGCCCGGGGCGGGGAAATCGCATTATTCCATTGATATTCGGAGATAATGCAATTGCGTCTTGGAATGGGACAGTCTTGCGTTCTACAGGGCGGATCGGGAGGGGGGGGGTTGGAGACTTTCCCCGTTTTTCAAAAGGTAATTATACGCGCGAAGGCGGTTGAAGTGTTCGACGGAGGGTGCGAATCAAGCGCTTCATTGATCCGCGAACACGCCGGAACGCGGCGGTAAACATGGGCGATTCACCAGGCAGCGCGATTCGCCACGCAAACCCGCCGGAATTAACCTCATTCGTTAAAATACGGCCAGACTAACCCATTGAGATTCAGAGATAGTCGATTTTAGTTGCATGAAAGTTGACCCCCGTCTACATTTGGAGGAACTTAAATGGGCTTCGAGAGGAGCCAGCGTGATAAGAACCGGCGCGAGCCGGTAACAAAAACAGGGTCGCGCCGGTTCCACACTTACCCCTCTCGAACATGGGTTATCCGGAAATAGATGCCGGGACCTTTGAACCATGCGGCGACGCGTCAATTGGGCGCCAGCCGTGAATTCACAACTTGGGGTAATACATCATGTTCAAGACTTTTCTTCGTGACGAATCCGGTGCCTCGGCTGCCGAATATGCTCTGATCCTCGCCGTCGTCGGTGGCATTATTGCGATTGCAGCAGTGACTCTTTCGAACGCAATCGGCACTGCGATGACCGAGACGGCCACCTGCATCAGCACGGACGGGGCCACCTGCTAATTACTTTTGTTCCGCCCCCCGCATTTAGATGCGGGGGGCGTTTTCTTACAATATTGAGTTTCATAGTGTGATATTTGTGCGTCGAAGCCGTTCGTCCGGCTTTGCTCTAGGGGGGCAATAAGATGCAGGGAAGAAACCTCATCATCTTGGGACTGGCTGTGCTGGTCGGGCTAGTCGCAGTCCTAGTGGCTAACTCCTATTTCTCTGGGATCCAGGAGCGTGAAGAACGCAAGGCCGAAGAACTGCAGATGGCGCGTATTGTCGTCGCCTCGCAGGAAATCGCTTTCGGCAATCCGCTTACCGACACCAATACGCGCCTCGTGAACTGGCCTGCCAGCTCGGTTCCACAGGGCGCCTTCACCAGTTTGCAGGAGGCGGCCAACGGCCGCGTGGCGCTGCGCCCGATCACCCCGGGCGAACCGATCCTGGCCAGTAAGGTCAGCGGCACCGGTGGCCGCGCCACGCTGGCAGCGAACCTCCCCGAAAATATGCGCGCAGTTGCCATTCCGGTGAACAATGTTGCCGGTGTGGGCGGATTCGTCCGGCCCGGTGATGTCGTGGACGTGCTGCTGACCCGCCAAATTCCCGGCGAAGGTGCGCAGACCACCGACAAGATGACCACCGTGGTCCTCGAGAACGTGCTCGTGTTGGGCACCGACCAAGTGGCGGACGAAAAAAGCACCGAGCCCGCCGTAGCCCAGACAGCGACGCTGCAAACCGATCTGTTCGGCGCGCAGAAGCTAGCGCTGGCGCGCGAAGTGGGCACCTTCACCCTGGCGCTGCGCAATGTCGAAAACCAGGAAGTCGGCGCGACCGAAACGGTCGTGCTCTCCGATCTCGGCGGGGCAGGCTATCGCATCTACGGCCGTGGCAACAGCGGCGGCAGCGATGCCGGTAGCCGCGATACGCAGCCGGTGATCAATATCACCCCCGCCATGCTGGGCGGCAGCACGCAGGCCACGCGCACTGCGAGTGCACCGAGCCGCCCGCGGGGACCGACGATGGCTATCATCCGCGGCACCGAAAGTGAATCCTATGAAGTGGAGCGTTAAGATGGCTCGCCTGAAGAAGCCTCTCGCCGCGATCGCGCTGGCACTGGCCGGAACCGCACTGGCCCCCGGCGCCGCCACGGCGCAGGTTTATGGCCAGGGCGGCGCGAACATCCATGCCGGTACGGTGGATATCGCGGTCAACAAGAGCCAGGTGCTGACCGCCGATACGGCGATCGACCGCGCGATGATCGGGAACGAGGAAATCGCCGATATCCTGCCCGTATCCAGCAATTCGATCTATGTGCTGGGCAAGGCCGTGGGCACGACATCGCTGACGCTGTATGATCGCAGCAACCGCGTGATCGCGGTGATGGATATCTCCGTCGGCCCCGATGTGGCGGGTCTGCGCGAACAGATGGGCCAGCTGGTCCCCGGCCAGCCGGTGGACATGCGCGTATCCAACGGTGCCATCGTGCTTTCCGGAACGGTCAGCGATGCCGGTGTGGCGGATCGTGCGATCCAGCTTGCCCGCGCCTATGCTCCGGAAGACAAGATCGTGAACATGATGACGCTGGGCGGCAGCCAGCAGGTGATGCTGGAAGTGCGCTTTGCCGAGGTTTCGCGCAGCATTGGCAAGGACCTTGGGGTCAGCAGTTTCATCACGGGCGGTCGCCTTGCCGGAGCTACTGGCAACGGCGCAAGACTTCCCAGTGGCCCCTATTCCCTCGGAGACGGCGCCAATCCCTTCCAAATTGATCCGATAACCGGCGGTTTCGGTATTCTCGGGCGAGCATTCAGCGATGTTCTGGGAGTGGATGTCGACTTATTTATCGATGCGCTGGAAGAAAAGGGCCTTGCCAAGACGCTGGCCGAACCGACGCTGATCGCGCTTTCGGGTGAAACCGCCAGCTTCCTTGCGGGCGGCGAATTCCCCATCCCTGTGGTCCAGAGCGGCGGCGGCGGCGGGCAGGACGGCAACAATTCCATTACCGTCGAATTCAAACCTTTCGGCGTCAGCCTGGGCTTCACGCCCACGGTGCTATCCGACAAGGTCATAAACCTGGTGGTGCAGCCAGAGGTTTCCTCCATCGACCAGTCCGCATCGATCAATATCGGTGGATTGCAGATCCCCGGCCTCCAGACCCGGCGCGCCAGCACCGTGCTGGAACTGCGCGACGGGGAAAGCTTTGCCATCGCCGGCCTGTTGCAGCGCGATTTCACGACCACGGTCAACCAGGTGCCGCTGTTGGGGTCTATCCCGATCATCGGATCGCTGTTCCGTTCCTCCTCCTTCCAGAAGGGCGAAACCGAATTGCTGATCGTGGTGACGCCGCGGCTGGTGGCGCCGATCAAGCCCGAACAGGTGCGCCTGCCGACCGACCGGATCTACGATCCTAGCGAGGCCGACGTGCTGCTGCTGGACGGCGAAGGGTACAAGCCCCGCCCGCTGGAGCCGATCACCGGCGAATTGCCCGCGGATGGCGAAACGGCGGCTGCCGAAGGAGACGGTTATGAATATTGACGCAAAGCGCATCCTGCCAATCGCGGGCGCAGCATTGGCCCTTGCGGCCTGCACCAATAATGATGGCCGGCTGGACCTGACGCAGGGCGATCCGACCTGGGGCGATGCCAACCGCGCGACCATGGCCGCGCAGGTGGTGGACCCTTCCCCCGAGTATGACACGCCGATCCCGCCAACTTCGGCCACCAACGCGGTGCGGGCAATCGACGCTTATCGTGAGGGCAATGTCGAGGAAGTCGAGACCATCAGCACCACAGAGTCGATCTCCGAAGGCGGACCGAACTAAGGCGAAGGTATGAATCATGAAGGCGGTCAGTACTAAGCGGTTTTTCGGCGATCAGAGCGGGGCGGTTGCGGCCACCTATGCACTTGCGCTGATTCCGCTGATCGCCTTTGCCGGGGTCGGGTTCGATTACGCCCGCGTGATGGGGCTGGACAGCGAATTGCAGAACGGCGCCGACCAGGCCGCGCTGGCCGCAGCCAGCCAGCTGGACGGGCAGGCCGGAGCCTGCGAGCGTGCCGCCAATGCCGCATCGGGGATGCTGCAGAACCTCGCCCTGCTGTCCTCCGAAAGCCAGTTCGTGACCGTGGCATCCGAAACCACTTGCGATGGAACCGGCCAGATCCGGTTTTTCCAGGACAAGGCCAAGACCAATGCGGCAACTACCGATGCCAATGCGAATTACGTGGAAGTGCAGGTCGATGGGCGGCGGCTGGACTATTCGCTGTTGCCGATAGTTGGCGCCTATGGCGCGGACCTGGCCGGGGTGGCCTTTGCCGGGGTCGGTTCAGCCATCTGCCGTGTTCCCCCCTTGATGATCTGTTCCCCCAGCGAAGATCCGAATTCACCCTTCGATGCCGACAGCAAAGTAGGGATAGGCATCAAGGCGACAGGGGGCAGTTCCTGGACCCCGGGCGCTTTCGGCTTTCTGGAGATTGGAGAAGGTAAAACTTCCGAACTGGCGGAGGCGCTGGCCTTTGACGAAGGGCGCTTCGACTGCCAGAAAATCGACGAGGGCACTAATCCCGAAACCGGCAATGCCCAAGTCTTGTTCGACGCAGTCAATACCCGATTCGATGTCGGCTTTTCGGGTGGAGGGACATTGAGTCCGTGCCTCACGGGATCCTGTCCTCCGGCAGTCAATGTGACCAAGGACCTGATCAAGGAAGATACCACAGTGAACGGCAATGCCTGCCGGATTCACAATAGCGGCTGGAAGTTACCGCCGGTTGCGCAACGTTTCAGCCCACGGGCCTTTTTGAACGGTGACTCAAGCCTGAGCACGTTCAATGCCTCGGGCATGCCATTGGCAATGGGGCTGACACGCGACATGTGCCATTACAACAGCTACAATCGTGCCTGCCCATTGGACAATGGGGGTTTCAACGAACGATTCGGCGACGGGACCTGGGCAATCCAAGATTACTTCGCGCGCAATCACGGGATGGCTCCGCCCAACCCGAACATGACCCGGTACGAAGTCTATCGCTGGGAAATAGACAATAACAACTTCCCAGGCCCGACCAATGGCCAGAGAAGCAAGCCGATCTGCATACCGGGAACGAGCAATATCGACCGCCGCGTGCTGACTGTCGCCATCGTATCGAATTGTGCGGAACTACGCGGCGGATCGAGAACCGTAGAGATCGGGGAATGGGTCGACATGTTCCTTGTCGAACCGGTCGTGGACGATGCCGATGAACGCGCGAACGGGCGCGACAGGGACATGATCTATATGGAAATCATCGGCGAGGCCAAGCTCGGCGGTGGTTCCGGTTCCACAACATCGCAGGCCATCCGCAAGGATGTGCCTTACCTCATCGAATGATGCGCGCGCTCGCCTTTATGCGCGATACGCGCGGTGCGGCAGCGGCAGAAATGGCGCTTATGCTCCCGCTCTTGCTGATCTTCATGTTCGTCGGCTTCGAGGCCGGGCACTATTTCTACACCGAGCACAAAATCATCAAGGCGGTGCGGGAAGGCGCACGTTTCGGCGGGAGACTGCCATTTGAATCGTTTGGATGCGCGACCGCGGGTGGTTCCGAGAATTTCATTCCAATGGCCGATCCGACTGACGTCCAAGAAGTTACCGTATTTGGTATGCCGCAAGACCCCGCTGAGCCTGGCGCACCACGCATCAGCGGTTGGGAAATCGACGAAGTTACGGTCGAATACAAATGTGACAGCTCGATCACCACCGGCCTTTACCGATATCAGCAATCTGGTGCGCCCATCGTGCGTGTAATAGCCCAAGCGGACTATCCTTCTCTATTCGAACAGCTTGGCCTGATCGACAGTTCGGCCATAGTCCAGGCATCGGCCGAAGCCGCGGTGATGGGGCAATGACCGTGAAACGCACATTTATCCGCGACATTCGCGGGGCGATGGCGGCGGAGTTCGCGTTGGTGCTGCCGATCATGCTGCTGTTCCTCTTCGGCATCATGGACGTCGGCTATTACGCATGGGCGATCAATCAGGGCGAAAAGGCAACCCAGATGGGCGCGCGCTGGGCGGTGTCTACTGAAATGGTTGCGACTGGACTCGCCGATTACAGTTTCGCGGTGCAGGGAGGGATCCCACAGGGTACCCCTGTCCCCAAAACCTCTTTCGAAAAAGTAATCTGCACCGATACTGGCTGCACATGCGAGGGCCCTTGCGCTTTCGGTACTGCACATAACCCCGACGCATTCGGCGACATCGTCGACCGCATGGAGAAAATCAAACCCATCCCGAAAGAGAAAGTCCAGATCGAATACACCTGGTCGGGCCTCGGATATTCAGGAGACCCCAACGGTCCCGACGTCGCACCCATCATCACCGTAAGACTGATCGACATGGAACACAGGCCGCTGTTCGGCCTCCTGATCGGCTCGGTAGACCTTCCCGAATTTGCCTATTCGCTGACCGCTGAGGATAGCGACGGCGACAAATCGAATTGAACCAGACATGAGCAATTTCCAAAAATTCAACGCCGCGGAGACGAACAAGATGGCCGGATTGCCGGAACAGGTCTTCGTCTTCGCCCGGCCAAGCGAGCTGGACGGGCTGGAGACGCTGGCGGACACGGTGACGCTGGTCGAAATCGAACCCTCCGAGCCGCTTCCCGCCGAACTGGTGAGCAGGGCACGGATCGCGGTGATCGAGGTGGACCCCGCCGATCCCCGCTCGCTGGCGCGGCTGGATGCGCTGCGCGAGGCGCGGCCCAACCTCGCCATCATCGCAGGCCTGCCGCAGGTCGATCTGGCGATCACGCGCCTGATGCTGCGCAAGGGCATCGGCGACGTAGTGCCCATGCCCTTCACCACCGACGAACTGCTCACCGCGATCCTCGAGGTCGAGCGGGAACAGGCCGATACGTCCGACGAGCCCGCGCCCGAACTGGCGCCGGTCTTCGCGGTGCAGAAATGCGTCGGCGGAACCGGGGCGACCACCATCGCCACCCACCTCGCCGATGCGATGGCCCGCGCGATGGGACCGGGCCTGCGCGCCTGCGTCATCGATCTCGACCTGCAGAGCGGCGATGCCGCCTCCTACCTCGACCGCAAATCGCGCAAATCGCTGATCGACCTCGTCGAGGCCGGAGCAAGACTCGACGACGAGCTGTTCCGTTCGGTGGCGGTGGAAGGAAGCGAAACCTTCGACGTAATCGCCGCCCCGGCCGACATCATGCCGATCGAGGAACTCGACCTCGGCGGCCTCCGTTCGGTCGTGGCGCTGGCGCGCCGCAAATACGATCTCGTGCTGTTCGACATGCCAGGCGCGCTCACCAACTGGGCGATGTCGACCCTGCTGGGAGCAAACGCCGTGCTGCTGGTCGGCAATGGTTCCATCGGGGCGCTGCGCCAGGTGAAGCGCAAGCTGCAGCTCCTGCTCAATTTCGATTACCCGGAAGCGCATGTCGCCATCGCGCTCAATCACACGGCGTCCGGCCTGTTCAAGAAGATCGACCGCAAGGGCATCGAGGACGCGCTCGGCCACGGCATTTCCGCCATGGTCCATTCTGACACACAGCTAATCGAACAGGCGCAGGCCCGCGGCGTCCTCGCTAGGGATGTCCAGCGCAAGAGCAGGTTTGCCGCCGATATCGACTCGCTGGCCCAACACATGCTCGCGCTGGTCGAGGAGGGCTGAGATCATGTGGAAGGTCAGACGCGGCGAGGATACCGGGCAGGCTTCGGAAATCGAAGCCCTGCACGTCCCCGACGACGAGGAGCAGGAACGCATCCTCTTCGGCGAGAAGGACAGCCAGCGCGAGGCCATGCTCGACCTGAAGGTGTCGATCCACAAGGCGCTGCTGGACCGGCTCAATCTCGGCATGCTGGACAAGACCCCGGTCGAACAGCTCAAGAACCAGATCTCCGCGATCATGCCGGAACTGATTGCGGATTTCGATCAGCCCCTGAACCGCCAGGAACGCGAGAACCTCCTCCAGGAAGTGGTGGACGAGCTGATGGGTCTCGGCCCGCTCGAACCGCTGCTGCAGGATGAGACAATCACCGACATCCTGGTCAACGGCCACAATACCGTATTCGTCGAACGTCGCGGCCAGCTCGAACGGGTCCCGACCAGGTTCCAGGATGAAAAGCACCTGATGCGCGTGATCCAGAAGATCGTCAGCGCCGTGGGCCGCCGGGTGGACGAAAGTTCGCCCTTCGTCGACGCGCGTCTTGCCGACGGGTCGCGCGTCAATGCCATCGTCGCGCCGCTAGCAATCGACGGATCGCTGCTGTCGATCCGCAAATTCGCCAAGCAGCCGATCAGTATCGAGAAGATGATCGGCCTCGGCTCCCTGCCGCAGGAAATGGCGCAGGTGCTGGAAGCCATCGTCGCCTCGCGCCGCAATGTGCTGATCTCCGGTGGCACCGGCTCGGGCAAGACGACGCTGCTCAACGCCATGTCGACCTATATCGACGAGCGAGAGCGCATCGTCACCATCGAGGATTCGGCCGAACTCCAGCTGCAACAGCAGCACGTTGCCCGGCTCGAAACCCGCCCGCCCAATATCGAGGGCAAGGGCGAGGTCACGCAGCGCGACCTGGTGAAAAACGCCCTGCGCATGCGGCCCGACCGCATCATCGTGGGCGAAGTCCGCGCCGGCGAGGCCTTCGACATGCTGCAGGCCATGAACACCGGCCACGACGGATCGATGACCACGGTTCACGCCAATACGCCGCGCGATGCCCTGAGCCGTGTCGAACAGATGATCGGCATGAGCGGCATCGACATCACGTCCAAATCCTCACGCGCGCAGATCGCTTCGGCGCTCAACGTGGTCGTGCAGGTCGCCCGCCTCTCCGACGGACGCCGCAAGGTCAAAAGCCTTTCCGAGCTTACCGGCATGGAAGGCGAAACCATCACGATGCAGGAAATCTTCCGCTTCAAGATGACCGGACGGGACGACGACGGCACGGTACTGGGCCACTTCGAAGCCACCGGCATCCGGCCGAAATTCCTGCAGGATGCCGAAGCGCATGGCATCAAGCTGCCGAGCGAACTCTTCCGTCCGGAAATGAGGATCGGCTGACGTGGCCGAGACAATCATCCGGATCGTTTTCCTGCTCGCCGTCTTCGTGGCGGTATTCCTGATTGCCCAAACCCTCGCGCGGTCGGCGGCGGAAAAGCGTACCTATTCGCGGGCCGTCAACCGCCGGATGACCCTGATCCAGTCCGGCGCGGACCGGGACGAAGTCGTATCCCAGCTGCTCAAGAACAGCCCGCGCCAGCATCCGCATCTGCCCCCGGTCGTTCGCGGGATCGTGGAGAATTTCCAGCGCGCCGTCTTCGCCTCCGCCATTCCCGTGGGCATGGGCCAGCTGGCCATGTTCATGACCATTGCCGGGCTGGTTATCTTCGCCCTCGTAATCCTCGTGGCCGCAGGCTTCGGGGTCGGCATCGGTTTCGGCGTCATCCAGCTGGCCTTTCTGATGGCCCTCTCGCTGGCCTTCGTCCTGCCCTACCTCGTCCTGCAACGCATTGCTGCCTCACGCCGGAGGAAGGTGGAAAAGCAGTTTCCGGTAGCGCTCGATATCTTCGTGCGTGCGCTGCGTTCGGGCCACCCGGTCGCCTCGGCGATCGAACTACTCACGCGCGAAATGGACGATCCGATCGGCACCGAATTCGGCATCGTGGCCGACGAGATCACCTATGGTTCGGACCTCGTGACCGCGCTAAACGCCATGGCCGAACGCTGGGACCTCGAAGACATGAAGATGTTCGTGGTCTCGCTCTCGGTGCAAAGCGAAACCGGGGGCAACCTGGCCGAAATCCTCGAAAACCTGGCCACTGTCATCCGCGAACGCGCGTCGATGTTCATGAAGGTCCGGGCGCTGAGTTCGGAAGGCCGGATGACGGGCTGGATGCTCACCGTCCTGCCGGTATTCGCTTTCGTAACGGTCTTCCTGTCCAACCCGCAATTCTATCTCAACGTGATCGAGGATCCGATTTTCATCATCGGCACGATCACGCTGTCCGTCCTCTACGTCATAGGGGTCATCACCATCCGCAAAATGGTCGATATCAAGGTCTGATATGCTCGAACTCGCGATCTCGAACTGGCTTGTACGCATACTGATCCTGGCGATCATTTTCGCCGTCGCGGTGGGCGTGGTGCTGATCGCGGTCAACTGGGCTGCCAAGCGCCGGGTACTCGGAAACCAGATCGCCCGGCTCGGCCGCGAAAACAGCGTCGAGTTCGAAAACAGCGTACTCGAGCGGGAACGCGAGAGCCGCTGGGCACAGATCGCGCAGTCGATCGAATCTTCCGGCATAAAGCTGACCGACACCGAGGACGACAAGCTGCAAAAGCTGCTGAAAGCCGCCGGCTATCGCAGCAGCTCCGCACCGCGGCTCTATACGCTGATCCGCATCGTGCTGGTGTTCGCCTTCCCGGGATTTTACCTGCTGGGTGTCGTCACCGATCCCGAACCACCGGGGATCGTGCAGATATATATCATCTCCGCGATTTGCGCACTTTTCGGGTTCTACCTTCCGTATCTGTTCGTCCAGGCGAAGGCGGACCGGCGCAAGAACGAGATCATCAACGGCTTTCCCGACTCGCTCGACCTGCTGCTGGTCTGCGTCGAAGCCGGTCTCGGCCTTGAATCCGCTTTGGACCGGGTGGGCCGCGAGATCGCGACGACGCATCCGCTGGTATCGGAGCTGTTCACCGAAACCACGCTGATGATGCGGGCCGGCGCTTCGCGGGAAGATGCCATGCGGCGGATGGGCGAGAACGCAGGGGTCGACGAAATCCGGTCCTTCGCGACGCTGCTGATCCAGTCCGACAAGCTGGGTACAAGCATTTCCAGCACACTCAGGGTCTATGCGCTGGAAATGCGCGAGGCGCGCCGGATGCGCGCAGAAGAGAAGGCGCACCGGCTGCCGGTGCTTATTTCGATACCGCTGGTGACCTGCATGTTGCCCACGATGATCGGCGTTCTCATTCTACCCGCTGCCGTCGGACTTGTGCGTGAAATTATGCCAGCAATGACAGGAGGATAATCATGAAACCTGCATCCACACTTGCGCTCGTTGCGCTCGCCGCCAGCCTGGGGGGCTGCCAGAATTTCATCCAGGCGTTCGATTTCTCGCGCCATTCCTCGGCTCCGCAATATGCCATCGGACCCGCCGATCTCGAGGAAGGCCGCGAACACCTGCGTGCAGGCCGCACCGGCAATGCACTGGCCCCGCTCCACCGCGCCGCGCTCAATCCGCAAACCAGCGGAGATGCGCTCAACGCGCTGGGGGTCGCTTACGCCAAGCTCGGCCGGGCAGACCTCGCCGAACGCTATTTCATCGCGGCGACCCGCGTCGATGCGGATAACGAACGGTTTGCCGCCAATCTCGATCGGTTCTACCGCAGCGATCTCGCCCGCGACAGCCGCCTGCTGTACGCGCAGCGTGAAAGGGCGCGCGAAACGCTGGCCGAACTGGCGCAGAACGATCCGGTCTTACCCGCCGAACCGGTGACCGACGAACGGATGGTCATGAGCGGCGGGGAAACCCACCGGATCACCATTTCGAATGCGGCCCGTTCGCAGCGTGTAAGCGTCGGGGGACCGGTATCGGCTTCTCAGACGCAGACGGCGAATTCCGCACGCGTGCGCCTGTCGAGTGGCGAATTGCGGCAGCCGGCAGGTGCCGCCCGTCCGGCGGAGATCGTGCTGCGCACTGCGAATGATGCCGCGCCGCCGCGTGTCCGTATCGGCCAGTCGGCGACTGCCGGCAACTATCCGCTGCGCGTCAGACTGGCTCCGCGCCCGGCCGCGCCCGACAAGAACTAGGCCTCGCGGTGGGCGTGATCACACTCTGGCTCGGCGCGCTGGGTGCCCTCGCCGCCATCGGCGCTGGGCTGGACGCGTTCACGCGGCGCTTGCCGAATATCCTCTGCCTGGTGATGCTGGTGACCGGCCTCGGCTTCGCCTTCACCATGGGCGGCTGGACCGCGCTGGGCCTGCATTTCGCGCACGCCGCGCTCGCCCTGATGGTCGGGTACCTGCTTTTCATGGCGGGTATTTTCGGTGGCGGTGACGGCAAATTCTACGCGGCGGTGGCCTCCTTCTACCCCTTGTGGGAAATGCTCGGCCTGTTCGTGGCGATCACCTTTGCCGGCTTTTTCCTCGCCGTATCCTGGCTGACCCTCAAGCACGCAACGGGGCTGAAAAAGCGCCTTAAGGGCGATTTTGCCAAGCTTCCCTACGGAGTTGCAATTGCGATCGGCGCGGTCGGTTACGCATTCTGGATGTCGCGATGATCCAGATGCGTCCGGACGATGGGAAGCTGGTGCCCGTACCTCCCCGACGATTTTCGCGCGCCATCGTCCTGCTCGCCACCTTCGCCTGCATTCTCCTCTTCGCATGGAGCATGCGGCCTGACGGAAGCGGCAACGACAGCGGGGCAGTCGTCCGCGTCTCGCTTTCCAGCGTGCCGGAAGAACGCGTGGTGCATTTCGGGCACGAGTTCCCGGTGCCTGCTCCTGCCGCGCCGGACGCGGCGGCCGCAGATGCAGGATCGGAGGTCGCCGGGGAAGGCGAGATCTCCCCTGTCCGCATCGCAGCGGCCTCTGCTGCCAAGTCTGCGGGATCGCCGCAGAGCCAGCGCGACCAGCGGCGCGCGAATTACGCCAGGCCCGATGCGAACGGAGTGCTGCCCATCGGCTACAGCCTGACCGAGGGCGTTTCGTCGGTCAACGGGGGCGTCGGCGTGCCCAAGACCATCGCTGCCGAAGGCGGCGAGGCCACGGGACTGACGATTTTCCTCATCGGCGGTTCGCTGATCGAGGTGGACCGGGGCGAACTGGTCACCGCGCTCGCGCGGTTGGGGGCCGCTGACAAGGCCGGAAATCTACCACCTGCCGGTGAGAGCGGCCGCCTGTCGCTGGACCGGGTCAGGACCGCCGGGCTGGACCTGCGGTACGATGCCATTCACGACCGGCTGGTGCTGCGCCCCTGAACGCTTAGGGCGCGCGCCTATTCGCTGTCCCAATTGATGTGGATTTCGACGCTGGTTTCCTCGACCCCGGCGGCATCGGCAATACGCTTGCGGCTTGCCCGGACGATGTCCGCAAGCGAACCGCCACTGCCTGCATCCTCTTCGGCCAGCGCGATCGCCTTGCCCAGGCCCGGCGCCCCGTAGACCAGTTCCAGCTCGCTCACGCCCAGCTCTTCGGCCAGTCTCTGCATCGTCTCGTGACGCGGGCGAACCTGGTCGCCTTCCCACTTCCATAGCGTGGGCTTGCTTACACCGACTTTCTGCGCCAGCCCTCGCATGGTGTGGCCCTTGCTCACCCGCAGGCGCTTGATCCTGCTGCCGAGCGTTTCATGATCTACGCCATAGCGATGGTCGGGATCATCCTCGTTCGAAGCGACATCGGTGGCCGCGTCCATTTCGTCCTGGGAAATCGGTTCGAGGAAGCTGCAACCGTAAAGGCCATCCGCAAACCAGACGACCTTGGCAGGTACGGCCCCGCTGTTCGGCAGGACGACCGCGATCGGATCGTCGAGCGACAGTTCCGCTTCGGTCCGCACCAGCATGCCATTGCGCGAGAGGTTGAGGATTTCGGCGTCGAACGCCTTGCCCGACTGCCCTACCCCCGTTTGCAGCCGAAGGACCAAACGCGGCTGGCGGCGGTCGAGATCCATCTTGTCGTTCACCGGAACCTCTCTTTTCGCTGTTTTTTTCGGCAAACCCGAATTGTTTCCCGAAGGCCGACCGTCTCTTTCATCCCACAACTGGCCACATGGCGCAAATCGCAAAATTCCAGGCTGTGCCGAGCGGGCGGGGCAGGTCGGAATATCCGGCAATCGTAGCGCTGTGGCCCGATGGACGAAATCCGCGTTTGAGGTCCGGCACCGATCCGCCTAAGCGGATCGGCTCTTCCGAATCGAGGGGGAGCGGAAGACCATGAGTTCCACAATTTCCTCCACGCTCCTGCCCCTCGGCAGAGAAGGCTGGCGCGGCGAAATCGCCGCGACCCTGCGGCTGAGCTGGCCGCTTGCGGCGGCGAACCTGCTGCAGATGCTGACCTATGCAATCGACGTGATCTTCATCGCGCGGCTGGGCGAGGACCAGCTGGCCGCATCGGCGCTGGCCATCGCCCTCTTCGGGCTGGTCCTGTGGGCTTTGTCGGGATTGACGGGTGCCGTCGCCGCGGTAGCGGCGGCGGAACTGGGGGAGCGCGCACCGGCGCTGCGGCCCGTGCGCCGTTCGGTGCGTATGGCGCTGTGGCTTTCGGTGATTTCGGGCGTCGCAGGGATCGGCCTGTGCCTGCTGCTCGGCCCGCTGATGCGCGTGACCGGGCAGGAACCGCAGATCATCGCCATGGCGCTCGAATACAATACGCTGCTGGTGCTCAGCCTCGTGCCGATGCTGTTCAACAACGTGCTGCGCAGTTTCGTCTCGACGCTCGGCCGGCCGATCTTTGCGACCGCGATCACTGCGTCGGGCATTTTCGTCAACGCGCTGGCGAACTATGGCTTCATCTTCGGCAATTTCGGCGCGCCCGAGCTGGGGCTGAAAGGCGCGGCAGTGGCGACGATCATCACCACATTCACCACGCTGGCGGCCTATATCGTCGCCATCCGGATCGATCGGCGGCTCCACCGCTACCATATCTTCGGCCGCTGGTGGTCACCGGACTGGCAGCGCCTGTGGCACATCACCCGCGTCGGTACGCCGATCGCGCTGACGATCACGGCCGAGGCGGGGATCTTCGGCGCTGCTGCTTTCCTGATGGGCAATATCGGCGCGACACAGCTTGCCGCGCACACCGTTGCGCTGCAGATCGCCGCGCTCGCCTTTCAGGTACCTTTCGGGGTCGGGCAGGCGGCCACGATCCGGGTGGGCTATTTCTACGGCGCGCGCGATCCCGAGGGCATGAAACGCGCGGGCTGGAGCGCGATCGTGATCGGCACCGGCTTCATGGCGATTACCGCGCTGACGATGATCATCGCGCCCGATTACCTGCTCGCGATCTATATCGATCCGTGGGATCCGAAGAATGCCCCGCTGGTCGGCTTTGCGCTGACCTATATCGTGATCGCCGCCGCCTTCCAGCTGTTCGACGGCATGCAGGCGGTCGCTGCAGGCGCGCTGCGCGGCCTGCAGGACACGCGCATCCCGATGTGGATCGCCGCCTTCGCCTATTGGGTGCCGGGCATCGGCACCGCGCTGGTGCTGGGCTTTGCCACACCCCTCGAAGGGGTCGGCATCTGGATCGGTCTTGCGACCGGCCTCATCGTCGCAGCGGCGTTGCTCGGCTGGCGCTGGCACCGGCGCGAGGCGCTGGGCCTGACACTGCGACCCGTCAGCCGGTAATTCACGCCGTCCGCTGGATGACCTCCCGCTGCGGGAAGGGGATGGAGAGACCGACCTGGTCAAAGCGCGCTTTCGCCGCCTCGGTCAGGTCCCATGTCAGTGTCAGGTAATCGCTCGTCGCGCACCAGACGCGCAGGCCGATACCGACCGAACTGTCATCGAGCGAACTGACGAAGGCTTGCGGCGCGGGATCGTCCAGCACCCTTTCATCCGCCTCGGCCAGCGCCAGCAATTCCTTGCGCGCCTGCTCCATGCTGTCGGAATAGGCGATGCCCACGATCAGCTCGAAACGGCGGATGGGGTGGCGGTTGAAATTGACGATCGCCTGGTTCCACAGCTCGGAATTGGGCACCATCACGAAGAGCCCGTCGAACTGTTTCAGCTCGGTGGTGAACAGCCCGATCTGCTGCACCGTGCCGGTCACCGAGCCGGTGGTAATCCCCTCGCCCACCTTGAACGGCTTCTGCACGAGTATCATCACGCCGGAGGCAACATTGCTGAGCGTGCCCTGCAGGGCGAGCCCCACGGCCAGCGCCAGTCCACCGAGCGCGGCGAGGATGCTGGTGGTCTCCACCCCGAACTGGGCGAGCACCGTTACCAGTACCAGCGCCCAGAGCGCATATTTCACCACGTTGGATAGGAAATTCGCCACCGTCGGTTCGAACCGGGGCGAGCGGGTAAGCGCCTTTTCCACCCAGTTCGAAATCAGTCCCGCCACCAGCAGGCCGATCACCAGCACCGCGAAGGCCCCGGCAATCTCGATCATGTTGAGCCGCAACCAGAGCAATATCTGTTCCGGGATGGTTAGGGCCGAGACGGCCTGGTCGGTTTGCATTCTGGTCGCTCCTGTCATAGGCGAAATGGCGGGATTCAGCGGCGCGATAGAGAGAAGCGCTCGCTCTGGCCACCCCAGGCAACGTCTCGCCCTCGGCGCAGAAATTTTTGTGAAGCGACCCGTTGACTCTGTGCAGTCGCACACCCAAATGCGGTGCGCTGGCACTCTCGACGAAAGAGTGCCAACACCAGATCCAACCTATGAGAAAGGTCATAACATGGCATTTCGTCCGCTGCACGACCGCGTGCTCGTGCGCCGCATTGAAGCAGAAGAGAAGACCGCCGGCGGGATCATCATTCCCGACAGCGCCAAGGAAAAGCCGAGCGAAGGCGAAATCGTCGCCGTGGGCTCGGGCGCCAAGGGCGATGACGGCACCGTAACCCCGCTCGACGTCAAGGCTGGCGACCGCGTGCTGTTCGGCAAGTGGTCGGGCACCGAGATCAAGCTCGACGGTGAAGACCTGCTTATCATGAAGGAAAGCGACATCATGGGGATCATGGGCTGATCGCCCACCCCTTTCGCATTTCTTCGTCTAACAACCAATTCCAGGAGAAACTCCCATGGCAGCCAAGGACGTAAAGTTCGGCCGCGACGCGCGCGAAGGCATTCTGCGCGGCGTCGATACCCTCGCCAATGCCGTCAAGGTCACGCTGGGCCCCAAGGGCCGCAACGTCGTGATCGACAAGAGCTTCGGCGCACCCCGCATCACCAAGGACGGCGTCACCGTCGCCAAGGAAATCGAACTTAAGGACAAGTTCGAGAACATGGGCGCGCAGATGATCAAGGAAGTCGCATCGAAGGCGAACGACGCCGCCGGTGACGGCACCACCACTGCAACCGTGCTGGCCCAGTCGATCGTGACCGAAGGCATGAAGTCGGTCGCAGCGGGCATGAACCCGATGGACCTCAAGCGCGGCATCGACATTGCGGTGACCAAGGTCGTCGAAGACCTCAAGGCCCGTTCGAAGGACGTGTCCGGCTCGAACGAAATCGCGCAGGTCGGCATCATCTCCGCCAATGGCGACCGTGAAGTCGGCGAAAAGATCGCCGAAGCCATGGAAAAGGTCGGCAAGGAAGGCGTGATCACCGTCGACGAGAGCAAGGGTCTCGAATTCGAGCTCGAAACCGTCGAAGGTATGCAGTTCGACCGTGGCTACCTCAGCCCCTACTTCATCACCAACCCGGAAAAGATGACGGTCGAACTCGAAAACCCGTACATCCTGATCCACGAGAAGAAGCTGTCGAACCTGCAGGCTATGCTCCCGGTGCTCGAAGCGGCCGTCCAGTCGGGCCGTCCGCTACTGATCATCGCGGAAGACATCGAAGGCGAAGCGCTGGCAACCCTCGTAGTCAACAAGCTGCGCGGCGGCCTCAAGGTTGCTGCGGTTAAGGCTCCGGGCTTCGGCGATCGCCGCAAGGCCATGCTGCAGGACATCGCAATCCTGACCAAGGGCGAAATGATCAGCGAAGATCTCGGCATCAAGCTCGAGAATGTGACGCTGGGCATGCTGGGTGAAGCCAAGCGCGTCACCATCGACAAGGACAACACCACGATTGTCGACGGTGCGGGTGACGAAGGCGACATCAAGGCGCGCGTGAATGAAATTCGCACGCAGATCGACAACACCTCGTCCGATTACGACCGTGAAAAGCTGCAGGAACGCCTGGCCAAGCTGGCTGGCGGTGTTGCAGTGATCAAGGTCGGCGGTGCGACCGAAGTCGAAGTGAAGGAACGCAAGGACCGCGTCGACGACGCGCTGCACGCGACCCGCGCAGCTGTCGAAGAAGGCATCGTCCCGGGCGGCGGTACTGCCCTGCTCTACGCCACCAAGGCCCTCAGCGGCCTCGAAGGCGAGAACGACGACCAGACCCGCGGTATCGACATCGTTCGCCGTGCGCTGCAGGCACCGGTTCGCCAGATCGCGGCCAATGCCGGCCACGATGGCGCGGTTGTCGCAGGCAAGCTGACCGACGCCAATGACGACACGCTTGGCTTCAACGCCGCGACCGACACCTATGAAAACCTCGTAGCTGCCGGCGTGATCGACCCGACCAAGGTCGTGCGCACCGCACTGCAGGATGCAGCTTCGGTTGCCGGCCTGCTGATCACCACCGAAGCAGCCATCGTCGAGAAGCCGGAAGACAAGTCCTCCGGCGGCGGCGGCATGCCCGACATGGGCGGCATGGGCGGTATGGGCGGCATGGGCTTCTAAGCCTTACCGACCAGCCGAACGGCCAGAAAACACGAAGGCCCGGCGGAGCGATCCGCCGGGCCTTTTCTTGTCCTGTGAGCATTCGGTGCGAAGTGGCGAAATGGACGCCCCCGCGCCGGGGCCTAGCCGCCCTTACGGCTCGCCTCCGCCGCAGCGATCACCTCTTCGGGCCAGGTCACCTGCGTCTGCGTCTGCGGGTTGAAGACACCGCCCGGATATTGCGCCGCTTCGGCGGCGGCGATTTCCTCGGCGGTCAGGAACTCGCTCGGCTCCAACGCGAAGACATCCAGACCACGGCTTATCTCGGTCGCATAGATGCGGCCGTCATACCAATAGGCGCTCCAGTAGCCGCCGGTGATCAGCTGGTCCTTGTCCACCGGGCCGCGGTCGAAATAGGCAATCTCGAACGGGTTGGACGCATCGGTGAAATCGATCACCGAGATACCCCCCTGGTACCATGCCTGCACGAAGATATCGCGCCCCGGCACCGGAATGATCGAGCCGTTATGCGCAACGCAGTTTTCCTTGTCGCCCTGCGGCGCGGGCAGCTTGTACATCCCGCGGTAGCTCAGCTTACCGTCCTCGATCGCGTAGAAGGCGTTGGCGCCCCAGTTGGTGGGATCGCCAGCCTGACAACGGGGCCGCCCGCCGCCGCCCCATTCGTCTGTGAACAGCACTTTCGTGCCGTCATTGTTGAAAGTGGCCGAGTGCCAGTAGGCAAAGCCCTTGTCGGTCACGTCATCGATTCGGACCGGCTTCATCGGGTCAGAAATGTCGAGGATGATGCCATTGCCCGAGCACGCGCCCGCCGCGAGGTTCTTTGCCGGGAAGACAGTGATGTCGTGGCACTGGTTGGTGACATTGGTATCCTGCGTACCTTCGCCGTGATCGCCACCGCGCCAGAGGCCGGCGATCTGACCGTCACGCGCGAAGACCCGCGGGCTGTCCACGATGCGCGCAGCCGCCGGATTGGCGACCGGTATCTCGACGACGTCGATGCTGAACAGCGCGGTCTCGTCACCCGCTGTGTCGAAACAGCCTGCCAGTTCCTCAATGTCGCGCACATAGGAGGTGCCGGAATTGTAGACCACGATCCGGTCGGCGTCGGCACTCACGATCGAATGGGTGTGGCTGCCGCGGCAAGTCTGGACGAGGCCGACCTGGCGCGGGCGGGTGATGTCCGAAATATCGAAGATGCGCAGGCCGCGAAAGCGATCTTTGCTGACCTTGCCGGTCACGCCATCGAGACCGCAATCGATCCGCGCGCGGCTGTCCTGCACACTCATCACCAAGAGGTCGCCCACGATCGATACGTCACCCTGCCCGCCGGGGCAGACGGTCGAGGAAACGAGCTCCGGCACACCGTCTTCGCCGAGGCGATAGGCGTTGAAGCCATGATAATTGCCCGCGACCATGAGATCGCCCGAGAAGGCGATATCGGTATTGGCGAAGCTGAGCAGCGATCCACGCTTGCCGAATTGCGGCTTTTCTTCCTCTTCCTGGCCGTCCGCTTCGGTGGCGGAGGGCTTCTCTTCGTCCTCGTCCTTTTCGATCAGCGGTTGCAGCTGGGCCGGGTTCTCGGGATCGAAGAAGCCGGTCGGCTTGGGCTGGGCGGCGACCAGGCGGAGGTTGGAGATCGCCTGCTCCGCATCGCGGAAGCCCGCCGCAAGCGTGGCACGCGGATCGGTGGAGAGTTCGGCGAGGACCACGTTCATCCGGTCGATCTCGGCCTGCTGGTCGCTCACCACCTCGTTGGTGAATTCGAACATCACCGGCTCGTAGGCGCTGCCCGGCGCATCGTGCAGGCGTTCGACCATGTCGAGCGCACCCTTGTGATGGGCGATCATCAGCTGGAGGAACAGGCGGTCGAACTCGGTCCCATTGGCCGCGGCGAGCGCCGCCATTTGCTCCGCAGTGGCCATGCCCATCATAGCGTGGTGGCTGCTGTGGCCCTGATGCCCGGCGTGGCTCATTTCAACCGGCTCACCGCGCGCTTCGAGCCATTCGCGCATGAACTTCATTTCGTCGTTCTGGCCCGCCCCGATGCGGTCGGCGGTCTTGAGGATCGCGTCGTTATTGGTGCGCGCCTCAACCAGATCGGCCATCTCCACCGCCTGCTGGTGGTGGACGATCATGCCCTGCATGAAGGCAACGTCGGCCGGCGAATAGCGCGTGTCCGAAAGCGCGATAGCTTCCGTTTCGTCGATTACCCGCGGCGCCTCTCCCGGAGCGCCGGGCAAAACGATCGGCGCCCCTTGCGCAAAAGCGGCGGTGGAAGTCGATGCAAGCAGGCCGGTCGCAGCGACGCGAAGGATGGTGTTCATATTATAGGTCCCCAAGAATTGCGGGCCTGAGAGAGGCAAATGAAACCTCCATGGTCAAGCGGGAGTTCTGCGAACGACATGCGGGCACGGATTAACCGGCAGCGAACTCGCCCTTGCGCGGCCCCAGATAGCCGAACAGATATGCCCCCACCTTTCGCATCTGGATCTCCTCGGCGCCTTCGGTGATGCGGTAGCGGCGGTGGTGGCGATAGATGTGTTCGAAGGGCTTGTGCCGCGAATAGCCCATCCCGCCGTGCACCTGCATCGCGCGGTCGGCGGCTTCGCACACCAGCCGGTTCGCCCAGTAATTGCACATGGAGACCTTGTCGGAGATCGTCTTCTCGATCTCCTCATGCGGCATGTTGTCCATCTGCCAGGCGGTCTTGTAGATCAGCAGGCGGAGCATCTCGCACTGCGTCGCAAGTTCTACCAGCGGGAACTGGATCGCCTGGTTGCGCGCCAGTTCTTCTCCGAAAGGCTTGCGCTGGCGGGCATAACGAACGCTTTCCTCCACGCAGTATTGCGCCGCGCCGAGGCTGGAGGCGGCCTGCCGGATGCGGTTCTGGTGGACGAAGCTCTGTGCCAGCGCGAGACCCCGGCCCTCCTCACCGAGGATTGCGCTGTCAGGCACCCAGACATTCGTGAACGACAGCCGCGGATGATCGGTGGGCATGTTGAAAGTCCACATCCACTCTTCGATCTTCAGGCCTTCGGTCGGATTGGGCACGAGGAAGCAGGTGATCCCCTTCGCATCGCCCGCCGTCCCGCCGGTACGGGCGAAGAGCGCGCAATGCGTGGCGACATGCATGCCCGTGATCCACATCTTCTCCCCATCGATGCGCCAGCCGTCGACGCCGTCACGCACCTCTCGAACTGCGACGGTTTCCATATGGGTTGCGTCCGAACCGTGACCGGGTTCGGTAAGGCCGAAAGCGACGCGGCGCCTGCCCTCGAAGCCGCCGAGGATGAACTCCTGTTTCTGTTCTTCGGTCCCGAAGGTGTCGAACATGGCGACGAAGGGGAAGTTGCCGACGATCGAATGCTCATTCTGGAGATCGTTGTGGAGGCCGAGCCCGCGCTGTGCGAAACGGTCGCGGATCACCGCCATCCAGAGGTTCGATCCGTCCTTGCCGCCATATTTCTTCGGTGCGGAGAAACGCCAGTGGCCCGCCTTATCAGCCAGTTGCCGCGCCTGATGCAGCAGATCCTCCCATTCGCGGCTCGGCAAGCCGTCCCGCTCCCAATCGGTCCGCGCATTCTCGCGGCGATAATCGAAGAAACGGACGTTGTCGTCTTTCGCGACGAGCGGTTCGATCTCGGCCTCGATGAAGGAAATCAGTTCGGCATAGTATTCTTCAAGGTCCCGCGGGATGGTGAAATCCATCAATTTTCTCCAAGCCATTTCCGACGCGCGACGGCGAGTGAAGGGTATTTGGGTACGTCGGCTTCGAGCTTTTCCAGCGCTTCGGCACGTAGCCTTGCAAGCAACCCAAGCTCGTCCAGCAAGACGTCTCCAGCCAGCAACGCTGCCGCCAGGTCGATGTCGGTCGCCCGCGCAAGCAGCGCATCGTCACGTTCAATCATGCCGAGCGCGTTGCGCGCAACGGCGAGCTGGAAGCGATCATGTCCTTCCATCCGGTCCTTTATGGTGCCGAGCCATTCAGAGACTGCGCGCGCCATCTCCCCGCTTGTGGCTTCTCCCGGTCCGGACTTGGTCGGTCGAGACGCGATAACCGGCACCCTTTGCTCGGCTTCGGGAGCCTCTTCTTCCAGCAAAAGCAGCAAATCGAGTTCCTGCTCGCTGGTCCGCCGCGAGATGACGACCCGTTCCAGCATCCGGTCGTCGCCGCTGCGCCACATCTGCGCATTCCTGAGGCAACCGAGCGCCCACCAGACCGTGCGGTAGATCGTCCAGAAACGGAAGCGTGCACGATCGACCGGCCTGCCGCCGGCTGCCTCATAGGCTGCGAAATAGTCTTCGAGGGCGCCCAACCCCAAGGCGGGCTTTTCGTAGGAGCCAAAGCGCCAGACCGGCATGCAGCCGAAAGCGAGATCTTCGTGCCAGTCGCCGAAATGCGCCAGCTCCCAGTCGAGCACGCCTGCGAGCTTTCCTTCCTCGACTAGCAGATTGCCGAGACGAAAATCGCCATGGTTGAGCACCGGCTCGACAGGAGCAGGGCAATTATCCTCCAGCCACTTCAGGCCGAGCGCCAAAATGGGGCGGTCGCCGCCAGCCTCCTCGAACTGATCCTGGAGCTTCGCGATTGCCTCCCCGTAGTCCATGACCGGTACATTGCCAGGCACGTCGTTGCGGGCGATTGCATGGATGCGGGCAAGTTGAGCTGCACATTCCGACAACAGGCGTTCCGGTTCCGCCATTGCCAAAATGGCGCGCGGATCGGGCGTGCCTGGAAGAGCGCGCATGACGAAACCGCTCCCGATATCGTCCTCGCCACGCAGCTCGACCACAATTTCCGGCGCTCGCACCCCTGCCGCGGCGGCCGCACGGATAATGGCAGCTTCGGTATCGTGCCCGAAGGGTCGGTCTTCGAGGAACGACATGCTTGGGGCCCGGCGAAGGACATATGGCTCTCCATCCGCCTCGAAGCGCCAGCTTTCCATGGTCGCCCCGCCGGTCAGCCGGGCCAGCCCACCGGGCGCACCCAGTCCGGCGCGGCGCAGCGCACTGGTCAGTCCGGCTTGCAGCTGGCTCACGCCATCGCTCTCTCCCATGGACGGCACTGTGGCGCATCGCAGATTGCCTCACAAGTCCCGGACCTCTTGGGGACTTTGCCCGTTGATGTAGTGACGGAACTTTCCATCAAGGAGACCCATATGAAACTGCCGCACAAGGCCCATGTTGCAATCGTCGATGGCGAACATTTCATGGTCATGCAAAACACCGGCCAGCTTTTCGAACCGAAGCTGGAAGGGGCTCAGAAGCCGGACCTCACAGCGACCAATTTCAGCGCAGGGGTGAAACATCAGGACGATATGGGCCAGCGTAACGGTTCGACCGATCTGAACGAACTTGCTCACGGCGCAGCGGCGGCCGAATGGCTCAATGCCAAGGCCATTTCGGGTGAATTGACGAACCTGCTGGTGATTGCCGACCCGAAGACCTTGGGAGAGATGCGCCGTCATTATCATACCGAACTGCAGAAGCGCCTTGTCGGCGAGATCGACAAGACCGTCACCGGCGAACCGGTTTCGAAGATCGAACAGCTGATCGCAGCGGCCTGAGCGGCTAACGAAATTTCCTTGCCTCGAAAGGCGCCAACGCTGCCGCGACACAACTCGTCGCGGCAGCACTTGCGCATAAATCCGCCTATACGTTAATGTTTCGACAACCATGAATTTGGTATTGGGATGGGTATGCGGATCAAATCACTAGCAAAACTGCTGGCCGCGGGGGTGCTCTCGCTTTCGCTGTCGACACCGGGACAGGCTCAAACCAGCGATTACACTGCGCAGTTCGATCAGGTGCTCGGCACCGAAATACGCGCTCCAAAGAGCTTCGATGCGGTTTACGACACTGCGCTGGAGCAGCGGATTTCCCAGCTGGCCGATGGCTCTCAGGGTCGTATCGGCGTCTACGCCATCGACCTTTCCACCGGGAAGGAAATCGGCATTCTCGCCGATCAGCGCTTTCCCATGGCCAGCACCAGCAAGGTCGCGATTGCCGCGACATATCTGGCCGGGGTCGATGCGGGCAAGTGGAGCCTGACCAGCGAATGGCGCCTTCCCCGTCCGGGCGGAGCCTATCTTTCCGCCCGCCAGCATATCGACCTGATGATCAGCAAGAGCTGCAATGATTGTACCGATGCCTTGCTCGCTGCCGTCGGTGGGCCGCGGGCGGTCAACCAATGGATGCGCAATGCAGGGCTGGAGGAATTCGAACTCACTCGCGATATCGCCACGCTCATTCGTGAAGACGGCCGTATCGATCCGGCGTCGAGCGTAGATCTGCGCGACAGTGCGACCCC
Source organism: Qipengyuania sp. B-5 (assembly GCF_056857815.1). Taxonomy (NCBI): domain Bacteria; kingdom Pseudomonadati; phylum Pseudomonadota; class Alphaproteobacteria; order Sphingomonadales; family Erythrobacteraceae; genus Qipengyuania; species Qipengyuania sp. B-5. The sequence continues at coordinate 99,964 of NZ_JBSXNU010000054.1, forward strand.
TCGAGTAATGGGGCAACTGCTGGCAGGCATCTATCAGGGCAAATGGCTGAGCGCGTCATCGCGTGGCGTCCTGATGGATGCACTTCGCTCTACCACGACCGGCAAAAAGCGCATGCGCTCCGCCCTGCCTTCGAGTGCAGGATTGGCGCACAAGACCGGAACCTTGAGCCGCACCGCCAGCGACATCGGTATTTTCCATACACCTGACGGGCGCGCGATTGCCGCTGCAATCTATGTCACGGGACAAAGCCCGTCGATGGCGATCGAAAACGGCAATCGCAGCCGAAAGCTCGAAGCCCGGCAGATGCGCGACGCTCGGATTTCGACGATAGCAGGCGCTCTCTATCGCGGCTTCGCCAGCAAGGAAGACGATCGCCGCGTGTGGGCAGACGCCGACTACGGCGGATAATCCGACCCTTTACTTCGGGCATGAAAAAGGGCGGTGCCTCGCGGCGCCGCCCTTTCTTGTTCGAAACGGTTATTCGTTTGCGAAGCTGGCGAGATTATTCGGCAGCAGCTTCTTCAACGGTTTCACCTTCGACGTCTGCTTCGACTTCAGCAGCAGCTTCGTCGGCTTCAGCGGCCAGTTCTTCGGCACCGGCTTCAACGTCGGCAACAGCTTCTTCAGCACCAGCTTCCATGGCTTCCATGTTGGCTTCGGTGTCGGCAGCAACCGAATCAGCGGTGTCACCAGCTGCGTCTTCGGTGGCTTCCGAGCAAGCAGCGAGCGAGAGAGCAGCGGCCGAAGCGGCAGCGACGAGTGCGATCTTGCGCATAATGTAAATCCTTAAATAGCAAGTTCATGGTGCGAGAGAAGCAATCCCACCCCCCTCACGCAAGGCCCGGCAATTCGGGCCTTACGATGTCTAAATAGTGGCGGGATTGTGGCGCCGCAAGCGATTTCTCCTTCTTTTCAGCGGAATTGCCGCATTTCCGCCGTTTTTAGGTCACATTTTTCCGCCGGTTGCCGCTCCCCATGCGCACGACTCACTGCTAGTGCCGCTTGGATGGCCGACAAACAGCACCTCTACCTCGTCGATGGTTCCGCCTATATATTCCGGGCCTATCATCGCCTGCCGCCGCTTACCGATCCGGAGGGTACGCCCGTGGGCGCGGTCTATGGCTATACGACGATGCTGTGGAAGCTGGCCGACGATCTCGACAAGGCCGATGGCCCGACCCACCTTGCAGTAATCCTCGACAAGTCGAGCCATTCCTTCCGCAACGAAATTTACGACCAGTACAAGGCCAACCGTCCCGATCCGCCAGAGGATCTGGTGCCGCAATTTCCTCTGATCCGCGATGCGACGCGCGCTTTCAGCCTTCCCTGCATCGAGGAACCCGATGTCGAGGCGGATGATATGATTGCGTCCTATGCGCGGGCAGCCACGCGCAAGGGGTGGGACGTGACCATCGTTTCCTCCGACAAGGACCTGATGCAGCTCATCGGCAAATGCGCCGACGAGGATCTGGAGCCGGGGGTCGAAACCGGCGGTTGCATCGATATGCTCGACACGATGAAGAGCCAGCGTATCGGGCGCGAGGAAGTGATCGAGAAGTTCGGCGTTCCGCCCGAGAAGGTGGGCGATGTCCTCGCGCTGATGGGCGATTCGGTCGACAACATCCCCGGCATCTTCGGGGTCGGTCCGAAAACCGCGAGCAAGCTGATCGTCGAACATGGAGACCTCACCGCCGCGCTCGATGCTGCCGAGGGGATGAAGAAAAGCAAGCTCAAGGAACGCTTGCTGGAACACCGTGCCAATGCGGAACTCAGCCGCGTTCTTGTCACTCTGCGCGAGGATTGCGATCTTCCGGTCAAGCTGGAAGATATGAAGCTCGACGGGGTCCCGAAAGAGCCGCTTTCGGCATTCCTCGAAAAGCATGGCTTCACCAGCCTGCTGCGCCGTCTGGAATCGGGCACGGGCAGCCCGAACCGGAGGACCGATCTCAATCCTCCCCGACAGCAGACCGCAGGGGCCGAGGCGAGCAGCGAAGGCAATGTGCAGCCGCTCCCCGAAATGCCCGAAGTCGATCGCAGCGCCTACGAATGCGTCCAGACGATGGACCGGCTGGAGCACTGGATCCAGCGCGCGAAAGAGACGCGGCTCGTCGCAGTGGATACAGAAACCAGTTCGCTCGATTGCATGCTGTGCGATCTTGTCGGCGTCAGTCTGGCGGTCGGTCCGAACGAGGCCTGCTATATCCCGCTGGGGCATGGCGGCAGCGATATGTTTGCGGAACGTCCGGAACAGATTGGAATGGAGGCGGCGCTCGCAGCGCTCAAGCCGATGCTGGAAGACGATGCGGTCCTGAAGATTTTTCAGAACGGCAAGTACGACCTGAATGTCCTGGCAAGACAGGGCATCATGGTGTCCCCCATCGACGATACTATGATCATCAGCTTCGCGCTCGACGCCGGACGCAGCGAATCCGGGATCGGCGGTGGCCATGGTATGGACGAGCTTGCCGAACGCCATCTCGGCCACACCTGTCTCAGCTTCAAGGAGATCTGCGGGACGGGCAAGAAGGCGATCCCCTTCGGCGAAGTGCCGCTGGACAAGGCAACCGAATATGCGGCGGAAGACGCGGACGTCACCTGGCGCCTGCACGCCCATTTGCGCCGCCGCCTGCCACTGGAGGGAGGCACGAAGGTTTACGAGCGCGTCGACCGTCCGCTCGTGCCGGTTGTGGCAGGGATGGAACGGCACGGCGTAAAGGTGGACCGCGCACGGCTGGCAAAGCTGTCCGAGGAGTTTGCCACGGAAACGGCAAGACTCGAAGGCGAAATCCATACTCTTGCCGGCCAGGAATTCACGGTCGGCAGCCCCAAGCAGCTGGGCGATATCCTGTTCGACAAACTTGGCCACAAGGGCGGCAAGAAAGGGAAGAGCGGACAATATTCGACCGACCAGTCGGTGCTGGAACGCTTGTCGATCGATGGGGCGGAAATCGCGAACAAGGTGCTTGAATGGCGGCAGCTAACCAAGCTGAAGTCCACCTATACCGACGCGCTGCAGCAGGCCATCAACCCGGAGACCGGCCGAGTGCACACGAGCTACAGCCTTGTCGGCGCGCAGACCGGGCGGCTTTCCTCGACCGATCCGAACCTGCAGAACATTCCGATCCGCACGGAAATCGGCCGCCAGATCCGCGAAGCCTTCGTGGCGGACGAAGGAAATGTATTGCTGGCAGCCGACTATTCGCAGATCGAACTGCGCCTCGCCGCTCACATGGCGGATGTCGGCCCGCTCAAGGACGCCTTTGAGAATGGCGAAGACATCCACGCGCGCACCGCAACCGAAATGTTCGGCGAAGTCACTCGCGACTCCCGCGCTCGCGCCAAGACCATCAATTTCGCCATCCTCTACGGCATCTCGCGTTGGGGTCTAGCGGGCCGGCTCGGTGTCGAACCCGACGAAGCGCAGGCCATGATCGACACCTATTTCAAGCGCTTTCCGGGAATCCAGAAATATATCCTCCACACCCTCGAAAGCGTGCGTGAAAAGGGGTATTCGGAAACTCTCTTCGGCCGGAAGACCTGGTTTCCGCGTATCAATTCGAAGAATCAGAACGAGCGTGCGGGGTCGGAGCGCGCGGCAATCAACGCCCCGATACAGGGCACCAGCGCAGATATCATCAAGCGCGCAATGGTGCGGATGGGGCCGGCGCTGAACGAGGCAGGGCTGCGAGATGTCCGCATGCTGCTGCAGGTTCACGACGAACTCGTATTCGAGCTTCCCGAAGCAGATGTCGATGCGGCTTCCAAGGTCATCGAGCGGGTGATGGCAAACGCGCATAATCCAGCTGTGGAGTTGTCTGTCCCGCTGGGAGTCGATATCGGAACCGGCAGGAGTTGGGGAGCGGCGCACTAGGCATGGATCGGAGTCGCTTTCAGTGGGGGACCAGACTGCCGAATGCGGCGGTGCTGCTGTTCATAGCCGCCGCGATGATGGGGCTCATCTTCCTCGTTTATCAAACGGTGGAGGCAGAACGTCTGCAGCGCGCCCGCTCGCAGCTCACGGCCGAGATCATCGAAGAGCTTCAGCGTGTCGATTCCGCCGCGCTCAACGGAGAAACCGGTCAGCGCGGCTATCTTATCACGCTCGACCGACGCTATCTCGAGCCGTACAGAAAAGGCCGCGAGCTGATCGATCCCACCCTGCGGCGACTACGCGAACTTCTCTCCGAAGATGCCACTACCCGTCAGGAAGAATTGCTCGACGAGATCGATGTGCTGGCCCGCGCAAGATTTTCGGAGATGGAAAATTCCGTCATCCTTCTGGAAGATGGCCGCTTACTCGACGCGCGCCGGGCCGTCCTGACCGACGAAGGTCAGGAGACGATGGAAAGGTTACGCCGCGCGCTGAGCGAGATGGAAGACATCGAGCGGCGGCTTCTGGCGGAACAAGCTGCGGAAACCGCGCGGATCGAAGGCCGGGTTCTGCCATTGCTCGGCACATTGATCGCGCTTTTGATCATCGCGATAATGCTCGGTTCGCGGCTCGTTTCGCGTGCCGCGCGGCACCAGGCCGAAGCTGCACAGGCAGTGGCGGTCGGAGAGGCTCGCGATCGCGCCGACCTGCTGGCGCGCGAGCTCAACCACAGGGTCAAGAACCTCTTCGCGGTGGTGCTTGCCATCGTGCAGATGAGCGCCAAGGACAAGCCGGAAGCCAAGCCGGTAACCGATGCGATCGCCCAACGTGTTCGCGCCCTGCTGACGGCGCATGAGGTCAGCCAGGGCGAATTGGATCGTGAACTCGCCTCGCTCGAGACGCTGATCGAAACGACGCTCGCACCCTATCGTTCGCAAAGCCAGCCCGCGAAGGTCGAGGGACCCGAAGTATTGCTACCCGCGAAGCGCATCACGCCCCTGGGTCTGGTCCTCCACGAGTTGACCACCAATGCAGTCAAATACGGCGCGTGGGCCAACGGGGGCGAGATCGATATTTCGTGGAAATGGGTCGGCGACTCCGTCCGGCTCAAATGGCACGAAAAGGGCGTGCCGATTGTCGATCCACCCGAGCACAAGGGGTTCGGCAGCCTGCTGATGGAGAGCGCTGCCCGGCAGTTCGGAGGTTCCGTCAGCCGGGACTTCACGACCGAAGGCTTGCTGGTCGAGATCGAGCTCCCCCATGTCGACAAAACCGAGCGCCTTGCAAGTCCGCCCCCTCCCCAATAGGGCAGAGCCCGTCATGCTCGAACGCTATTACCCGCAGAATTGGCCCATATCGCAGGAAGGGTTGATCCATACGCTGATCGCGCTGGGCGCGGCATTACTCGGTGCTCTGATCATTCACTGGGTGGTGTTCGCAATCCTGCGCAAGATTACCCGCGCATCGACCAGCCAGATGGACGATGTGGTCGTCGAGAAAATCCGCAATCCGATGCGCTGGGCGATGGTGGCTTTCGCAATCTCCATTGCTGCCGAGAACGATGCCCTTGTCGGCAATGGCTGGGACGTGTTCGCCAGCTTCCTGACACCCGCCGTAGTAGGCTGGGCAGCTTTCGCCCTGGTGAAGGGTCTTGCCGCCGGATACGAGCGTCAGCTTGAACTGACCGGCGATGAGGTTGCCAACCGTGGTTATCGCACACGGATCGCCATTCTTTCCCGCACGGCGCGTGTGGCTATCGTCATAATCACCATTTCACTCATCATGCTGAACATCCCGGGCGTGCGCGACGTCGGCACGACGATGCTGGCATCGGCCGGTCTTGCAGCCTTGGCAGTCGGTGCCGCCGCGCAACCCGCTCTGAAATCGCTCATAGCCGGATTGCAGATGGCGCTTACCCAACCGCTCCGTATCGGCGACCTCGTGAGGGTCGACGGGGAGACCGGAAGGGTGGAAGAGATCCGCATGAGCTATGTCACGGTTCGCACCTGGGACGAACGCGTCCTCGTGGTGCCTACCATCCGTTTCCTCGACCAGAGTTTCGAGAACTGGTCACGCGTGAGCGAGAAGCTGACCGGGCCGGTGATGCTCCATCTGGATCCGGCCGCCGAAATCGAACCCATCCGGCAGGAATTCGAACGTTTCGTGAAGGCGCATCCTCTATGGGATGGCCGCAATCTCGCCTTGCTGATGACCGAGGCCTATCCCGAAAGCGTCGCGCTGCGCCTCTCGATGAGCGCCGACACCATCGGCGACCTGTGGACCCTGCGTTGCGAGGTCAGGGAACACATGCTGACATGGCTGAGGCAGAACCAGCCCGATGCGCTGATCCGCCACCGCCTCGAAGTGGAGGCAGCGAACCAGCGGGTCATACAAGGCTAGCTTTGCTCGCTGCCGTGCTTGGCGTCGCGGGTACTCTCGACCATCCCCTCGTGAATGAAACCGATCGGCTGGACCTCTGCCGCCCGCTTTTTCAATTCGCCACGCATCTTCCTGTATTCGGCTTCCATCTGGCTGGTTACCGTGGCGCGGCTATCCTTTAGTGCTTCGGCGAAATCTGCAGAGGTAACTTCCCGCACATCGCCGCCAGAGCGTTTCAGGGCATTCAGCCCTGCCCGCCTCACCACGTCCTCAAGGTCCGCGCCTGTAAAGCGTTCGGTCTTGCCCGCAACATCGGCAAGATCGACGTCCTCTGCCAGAGGCATGCTTTGCGTGTGAATTCCAAGAATCTGCGCGCGTCCTGTCTTGTCGGGCGTGCCGACATAGACCAGTTCATCGAACCGGCCCGGGCGTAGCAGGGCAGGATCGACCAGTGTCGGGCGATTGGTCGCGCCGATGACCACGACGGATTGCAGCTCTTCCAGCCCGTCCATCTCGGCAAGGATCGTATTGACCACACGGCCCGTGACCTGGGGCTCGCTCTGGCCGCTACCGCGTGCCGGCACCAGGCTATCGATCTCGTCGATGAAGACGACGCATGGAGCCACCGCGCGTGCACGCTTGAACATTCGGGCAATCTGCTGCTCGCTCTCGCCATACCATTTGGACAGCAGATCGCTCGATTTCATCGAGATGAAGTTCGCTTCAGCTTCCTTGGCGACCGCCTTGGCCAGCAGCGTCTTGCCCGTGCCCGGCGGGCCATAGAGCAGGAAACCCTTGGCGGGCCTGATCCCGAGGCGGTGGAAGGCGTCGGGATTCTTCAGCGGGAGTTCGATGCCTTCCTTCAGCTTCTCGATCGCATCGCCCACACCGCCGATGTCGGACCAGCCGACATTGGGCACCTGAACCATGACCTCGCGCATGGCGCTGGGCTGGACGCGCTTCAACGCGGAGAGAAAATCCTCGCGGCCGACGTAGAGCTCGTCGAGCACTTCGGGCGGGATCGTGCGCTCGTCGAGATCGATCTTGGGCATGATCCGGCGCACAGCGTCGATTGCTGCCTCGCGCGTCAGGGCAGCGATATCCGCGCCGACAAAGCCATAAGTAGCCTTGGCAAGCTCGGCCAGGTCGACCTTGTCACCCAGCGGCATACCGCGGGTGTGGATGCCCAGGATCTCGCGGCGGCCCTTTTCGTCGGGTACGCCGATGACGATTTCGCGGTCGAACCGGCCCGGCCTGCGGAGCGCCTCGTCAATCGCTTCGGGGCGGTTCGTCGCCGCGATAACCACGAGGTTCGAGCGTGATTCCAGCCCGTCCATCAGCGTCAGCAATTGCGCGACAAGGCGCTTCTCCGCTTCACCGGGTACGCGGTCACGCTTGGGGGCGATGGAGTCGATCTCGTCGATGAAGATGATCGCCGGCGCAGCCTTGGTCGCCTGCTCGAACACCTGCCGCAGCGCCTTCTCACTATCACCATAGCCAGAGCCCATGATTTCGGGGCCGTTGATGGTGAAGAAATTCGCGTCGCTTTCGTTGGCTACTGCCTGAGCCAACCGGGTTTTACCAGTGCCGGGAGGGCCATGGAGCAGCACGCCCTTGGGCGGATCGACGCCAAGCCGTGTAAAGAGTTCGGGATAGCGCAGCGGCAGCTCGACCATTTCGCGCAGCGCCTGGATGGTCTCCTCGATACCGCCAACATCGTCATAGTTCACCACCGCGCGAGCATCGCGCGGCGCCTCAAACTCGGCGCGCAGCTCGACTTCGGTATTCTCGTCGATATGGACGATACCCTTGGGGCTCGTCGAAACGACCGAAAGGCGGATCTGGGTCAGCGCATAGGCTGGCGCATTGAACATACGGCGCACTTCTGGCGGCATGTTCTGCACCGGCTGCTGGCCGGTGGTCGCCACGAGATCGCCAGCCATAAGCGGTTTGCCGGCAAAATTGCGCTTGAGCGCCTGTGCCGGACCCTGCAGCCGCATGTCGCGATTGGCGGGGGCGAAGACAACGCGCGTTGCGGGACGCGATTCGGCGGCCTTCACCTTGACATGCTCGCCCGAGCCGACCTCGGCATTCCCGCGCTGGAGCCCGTCGAGCCGGATGACCTCGATAGACTGGTCCTCGTCATAAGCGGACATGGCGATGGCTACGGTGGCGCGCTTGCCGACGATTTCCACCGGGTCGCCCTCGGTGATGCCGAGCGCCTGAAAGGTGGAGCGCGGCATTCTGGCAATGCCCCGACCGCTTTCTTCCTGCCGTGCCGCTGCGACCTGCAGCCTGACTGTCTTATCCTCTACCGCCGTCGTCGCAGCATCCGCATCGGCCATCTGGGGCAACTCCCTCGCAAAATCGTGTAGTTTCCATCCCGCAAATGGGGACGGGTGACAGACATGCAATGAGCGAGTGGGCCTGAGGGTCCGCAACCACAAGCTTCACGGGCAAGAAAAAAGCCCGGCTGGCGAACCAACCGGGCTGAAAAAGTCTTGGGAGAGGATGCCTGAAAGGCAGGCGTGATATGCTCGCGCAGCATCTTTTGTGCAAGTGCGAAAAGAACAATGTTTGTTGCAAAATGCGCAATCTTAAAAGATAAGCAGCTGAATTTCCTAAATGGCGATTCCCGCACTTTTCGCAGGTGCAGCGAAACGCAAGGCTTCGAAGAGGAGTTACCCGGCCGATCGAGCCGGGCTCGGATGGACAATCCGGTGCTGCCCGGGGCGTTCTTGCCATAGCCCCAGACCCAGGATGGCGGGGCTTATCCGCCGCCTGCCTGTTCCGGGGGTGACTTCTCCCCGACTCGGCGCTAGCAGCCAAGCCGTAACGGAGGTCCGATGAACAAGCTCTTTCCCGACGCCGCTTCCGCCCTCGACGGGCTACTCAAAGATGACATGCTGATCGCCAGCGGGGGCTTCGGCCTTTGCGGCATCCCCGAGCGGCTGTTGACCGCTATTCGGGAAAGCGGGGTGAAGAACCTAACCTTCGCCAGCAACAATGCCGGGATCGACAATGAAGGCATCGGCATGCTGCTTCGCACGCAGCAGGTGAAGAAGATGATCTCCTCCTATGTCGGCGAGAACAAGGAGTTCGAGCGTCAATTCCTTTCGGGCGAGCTCGAAGTCGAATTCTGCCCGCAGGGGACTCTGGCCGAACGCATGCGCGCGGGCGGTGCAGGCATTCCCGGTTTCTACACCAAGACCGGCGTCGGCACGCAGGTTGCCGAAGGCAAGGAGGTTAAGACCTTCGACGGCGAGGATTACATCCTCGAGCGCGGCATCTTCGCCGACCTGGCCATCGTGAAGGCATGGAAGGCGGACGAGACCGGCAACCTCGTCTTCCGCAAGACGGCGCGCAATTTTAACCAGCCCGCCGCCACCTGCGGCAAGGTCTGCGTGGTCGAGGTGGAAGAGATCGTGCCGGTGGGCAGTCTCGATCCCGACTGCATCCACCTGCCTGGCGTCTATGTCCAGCGCATGATCGTGGGCGCGCCCTATGACAAGATGATCGAATTCGTGACGACCCGCGAAAGGAAAGCGGCATGATGCGCGCGGTCCTTGCCTCTCTCGCGGCTCTTTCGCTCGCCGCCTGCGCGACCACCCCCACGCCCGAAGCGCCTTCCGCATCGAACGATGCGCCCGCAACGATGCAATGGCTCTATGGCTCGGGCGAGGCAGCAGGTGTTTCGATCCAGGCATGGCGCAATCTTGCCGACTATGCCGTCGCGCGCTCGCGCGAGCGGCGCGTGCCGCAATCGGTGGCCATGGGTATCGGCGGCGAAGTTGCCGCCCCGCAGAGCTGTGCCCGCGGCGATAGCTGGAAACCGCTGGCGGTGGTGTTCGACGTCGACGAAACTGTCATTCTCAACCTCGGCTATGAGTATTGGACCACTGCCACCGGCCAGAGCTTTTCCAGCGAAAGCTGGAAGCGCTGGGAAGAAACGGGGGCAAGCTACGTTCGCCCCGTTCCCGGTGCAGTGACGGGCATTCGTCGTCTGCGTGAGGCGGGCATTACCCCGGTCTTCAACACCAACCGCGAATTCAGCCCCGAAGGCGCGGCCAGGGCCATTGCTGCGGCCGGCCTTGGCGAGGCAGTCCACCGCGACACGCTGTACCTTCGCGGCGATGATGGCGGAGGCGGCGGCAAGGACGGTCGCCGTGCGTTGATCGCCGAGCGCTACTGCGTAATAGCGCTTGCGGGTGACAACCTCGGGGACTTCGCGGATGTGTTCAACGATGAGGAACTCGCCCCCAACGACCGGCGCGAACTCGCGGCGCGGGGCGATCTCGCACAGCTTTGGGGCAATGGCTGGTTCGTCTTCCCGAACCCCGTCTACGGGGATTCGCTGAAAGGCACGCTGGAAGAAGTCTATCCCGAAGGCACGCGCTGGTCGCCCGAAACCGCCCCAGCCGATGCGCCCGCAATCATGAACGAAGGCAATTGACATGACCGATACCGCCACCCTCACCGGATGGGATCGCAATCAGATGGCCGCGCGCGCTGCGCAGGAGCTGGAAGACGGCTACTACGTCAATCTGGGTATCGGCATTCCCACGCTGGTCGCCAACCACATTCCCGAAGGCATGCATGTCACACTGCAGAGCGAGAACGGAATGCTGGGCATCGGCCCCTTTCCATATGAGGGCGAGGAAGATGCCGACCTGATCAATGCGGGCAAGCAGACGATCAGTGAATTGCCCCACAGCGCCTATTTCGACAGTGCGCAGAGCTTCGCGATGATCCGCGGCGGCCATATCGACCTGACCGTGCTCGGCGCGATGGAAGTGGCGGAGAACGGCGATATCGCCAACTGGATGATTCCCGGCAAGATGATCAAGGGAATGGGCGGCGCGATGGATCTCGTGGCCGGCGTGAAGAAGATCATCGTGGTGATGGACCACAATGCCAAGGACGGATCGCCCAAATTCATTCCGTCCTGCACTCTGCCGCTGACCGGGCAGAACGTGGTCGACATGATCGTGACCAATCTCGGCGTGTTCCATCGCCCGGATCACGAGAGCGCTTTCCGACTCATCGAGCTCGCCCCCGGGGTAACGGCCGAAGAGATCGCCCAGAAAACGACCGCGAAATACGAGGTCGCGCTGGGCTGACCATTCATGGCCGATTGGCTCGAGAACCCTCGTAACGAGAACAGCCCGCTCGCAGGATTGAAGGTGCTCGAACTCGCCCGCGTCCTGGCCGGTCCATGGGCGGGCCAGATTCTCGCCGATCTCGGCGCCGACGTCATCAAGGTCGAGAGCCCCGAAGGCGACAATACGCGTATCTGGGGACCGCCCTGGGTCGAACATGGCGGCGAAACGACCTCCGCCTATTACCATGCCTGTAATCGCGGAAAGCGCGGGATTACTGCGGATTTCAGAAACGAGAGCGAACTTGCGCGCATCGCGGAACTGACGACTGGTGCGGACGTCTTGCTGGAGAATTTCAAGCCCGGAGGGCTCGCCAAATTCGGCCTCGATTACGAGACGTTGGCGCACGCGAATCCCGGATTAATCTATTGTTCTATCACGGGATTCGGGCAGGATGGGCCGCGCCGCGACGAGCCCGGCTACGACTTCGTAATCCAGGCGATGAGCGGCTTCATGGCACTGACCGGAGAGCCGGATGGAGATCCCATGAAGATGGGCGTGTCCATCAGCGACCTGTCCTGCGGATTATGGGCCGCCAACGCCGTGCAGGCAGCGCTGTTGATGCGGCATCGCACGGGCAAAGGTCAGTGGATCGACATGAGCCTGCTCGATTGCTCGGTCGGCCTGCTTGCCAATCAGGCGATGAGTTACCTTGCGACCGGGGAGAACCCGCCACGCATGGGCAATGCGCACGCGCAGGTCAGCGCCTATGGCGTATTCCCGACACAGGATGGTCCTGTGGTCCTGGCCCCGGCGAACGATGCGCTGTTCCGGAAGCTGCTGGCGCTGATCGACCGCAACGACCTGCTCGATGATCCGCGCTTCGGTACCAATGCAGACCGTGTGGAACATCGCGCTGAATGCGACGCGCTTATTGGCGAAGCTACGGCAGGATGGTCACGCGATAATCTCCTCTCTGCCTGTGCGAAATCAGGCATTCCCGCAGGTCCGATCAATTCCATCGACGATGTCTTCGCCGATCCGCAAGTGGTCTCAAGAGGCATGCGGATCGCCCCCGAAGGCATGCCGGGCGTGCGCAGCCCCTTCATCTTTTCCGACGCCGAACTGACTCTCGACAAGCCTTCTCCCGCCAAGAGCTAGAACGACGAAATATCGACGCGTTGCGGAAAGTCGTTGACGTAGTCAGTAATTTCTGTATTTTCAGAAATAGAGAAAAGGGCATCGGTTATGGCCGACATCATGGACATCCCCGAAGCGCGTGCTTTTATCCTCCATTGGGGTGAGATGGGCAGCGAGTGGGGCGTGAATCGCTCGGTCGCGCAGGTCCATGCCCTGCTCTATCTCTCAGACAGGCCCCGCCATGCAGAGGACATTTGCGAAAAGCTGGGCTTGGCCCGCTCCAATGTCTCGAACGGCCTCAAGGAACTCCAATCCTACCAGATCGTCCGCCGCGTTCACGTCGAAGGTGACCGGCGTGACCATTTCGTCGCCGAAAGCGACCTGTGGGACATGCTGATGAAGATCACGGCCGAGCGCAAGCGGCGCGAGATCGATCCCACGATCCAGCTGCTTGGCGAATTGTCGGAAAGCCTCGGCAAGCGCGATGACGTACCTGCCCATGTGCGCGAACGTATCGGCCGGATGCATGAATTCATCGGCAATCTTGCAAGCTGGTATTCCGACGTTCGGCACCTGCCCAAATCGACCTTGGTCACGCTGATGAAACTCGGCAGCCGCGTCGCGCGCTTGCTCCCCGGAAGCAAGACGAAGACCTGATCCCACAGACCTGAGAAAGGATGGACAATACCTGCAATCCCAAATGTGATTTCTCAAATTACAGAAATTAGAGGAGAAGCAATATGTACCTCGTTCCCGCCTATATCGTCTATCTCGTCGTGAGCATTGCGCTAACGGTCTGGGTCGCACGCACGCTGTCGAAGAACGGAATCGTATTTCTCAAGGAGTGCTTCGGGCATGACGACAGCCTCGCCTATTCGACGAACCACCTGCTTGTCGTGGGCTTCTACCTGGTCAACCTGGGATGGATATTGCTGTCGCTGCGGTTTGGCAGCGAACCGCAGGGAATGGCCGAAGCCTTCGAGTTTCTATCGACGAAAATCGGACTGGTCGTCGTCGCGCTCGGCTTCATGCACTTTTTCAATATGAACGCTGTCGCCAAATTCGGCCGCAAAGTAGGACAGTGGCTGCGTGAAGATGACTTCGGCAATCAGTTGAAACCGGAACCGCAACGCGGCATTCTCGATTGAACGACGCAAGCTAACGGAAGGGGCGGCCCGCAATGGCCGCCCTTTCCTGTTAGCGCAGAGCAGCTTTCAGGTCCTCGATCAGATCTGTCCGCTCCCAGGGGAAGTATTCACCATCCGCCTGGCGACCAAAATGACCGTAAGCGGCACTTTTGCGATAGATCGGCTTGTTTAGGCCGAGGTGCATCCGGATACCACGCGGGGTCAGGCCGCCGAGCTTTTCGATATTGCGGATGGCGTCTTCGAGCGCTTCATCGGTTACGCCTTCCGAACCGGTGCCATGCGTGTCGACATAGATCGAAAGTGGCTTCGAAACCCCGATCGCATAGGACAGCTGGATCGTGCAGCGCCGGGCAAGGCCCGCCGCGACAATGTTCTTCGCAAGGTAGCGGGTGATATATGCTGCCGAGCGATCGACCTTGGTCGGATCCTTGCCGCTGAATGCGCCGCCGCCATGCGGCGCCGCACCACCATAGGTATCGACGATAATCTTGCGGCCTGTCAGGCCTGCGTCCCCATCGGGCCCGCCGATCTCGAAAGCGCCGGTCGGATTGATGTGCCATTCGGTCTCGTCCGACACCCAGCCTTCGGGCAGGATTTCTGCGACGACGCCCTTCACATAGGCCTTGAGCTCGGCTTCCTTCTCGCCCTCGTGATAGCCCTTGGCATGCTGGGTCGACACGACGATGGCCGTGCAGGCGACCGGCTTGCCGTTTTCATACCGCAGCGACAATTGGCTCTTGGCATCGGGCTCGAGGAAGGGCGCCTTGCCATTCTTGCGGTCGGCGGCGAGCCGCTCGAGGATCTTGTGCGAATAATCTAGCGTCGCCGGCATGAGATCGGGCGTTTCGTCGCAGGCGAAGCCGAACATGATGCCCTGATCGCCAGCGCCTTCGTCCTTATTGCCATTAGCGTCCACGCCTTGGGCGATTTCGCTCGACTGGCCATGGAGGTGGTTTTCGAAGGCCAGCGTCTTCCAGTGGAAGCCGCTCTGCTCGTAGCCGATTTCGCGAACGGTGCGGCGTACGGCCTGTTCGATCTCTTCCTTCGCGCCCGGTGCCCAGCCGCCGTTCTCGGCCCATGCGGCATTGTTTGCGTCATACATCGGCGCGCAGCGAATCTCGCCGGAGAGTATCACGCGCTGAGTTGTCGTCATCGTTTCGCAGGCGACGCGCGATTCCGCGTCCTTCGACAGCATCAGGTCGACGATTGCATCGCTGATCTGGTCGGACACCTTGTCGGGATGGCCTTCCGAAACGCTTTCGGAAGTGAACAGGTAACTGGTGCGCATCAAAACCCCGGCAGAAAGATATAAAGAAAGCTTTATGTTGTGCGAGACTGGTAACGATGGCGCGCGCCCATGGCAACCAGCGATCCGGCAAGAAGCACTACGCCCCATAAAAGCGTGAGCCAGTGACCCAGCCTTGCGAACCACGTAGGAACTGCGGGGGGAGGCACGAGCGTATCGATCCGGTCGGCCTTGTCGCGGCCGATATGGCTTCTTACCACACCGCGCGCATCGATGACTGCGCTGATCCCCGTAGTGGTGGAGCGCAGTACGGGCAGGCCTTCCTCGATCGCCCGCATGCGCGCTTGGGCCAGGTGCTGGGGTGGCCCCCATGCACCGAACCAGCCATCGTTGGAGGGGTTGAAGATGTAATCGGGCCGGTTGCCGCGTTCGGCTACCTCGCCCGAGAAAACGATCTCGTAACAGATCTGCATTCCGGCCTGCCCGTAAGCGCCAAGGTCGATGGTCTGGGGCCCGGGACCGGGGATGAAATCGATCGAACCGGCCACCAGCCGCGACATTCCGAGCGGCTCAAGCAGTGCACGCATCGGAAGATATTCGCCATAGGGCACCAGATGCGCCTTGGCGTAGCGCTGGCCCAGATTGCCGTCGGCATCGATCGGCGTGATCGCGTTATAGGCTCCCACCGCCCGCTCCCGTCCCTCGACTTCGGCTATTTCCAGGTCGACTGCGCCTGTCAGCAGCAGGCTGCCTTCGCCGATCGTCCGGCCGATGCGGAAGCGCGCAAAGGCAGGATCGCCGCCAGCGGTCATCTGGGTATAATAGCGCTGCGGATAGCCGTCTCGCAGATAATCGGGCACACCGCTTTCGGGCCAAAGCACCAGCCTGCGGCTGTAGGCACGCTGCGGTTCGCTGAGGGTGGCGATGCGCTGGAATTGCTCTTCGTATTTGCTCGGATCGTCGAGTTCTTCCTGCCTCAGGTTCGGCTGGACCAGCGTCAGGGGAAGGAAGCCGTCTTCGCCTTCGGGTGCTGGCCAGAACATGCCCGCGGTCACGATCACTATCGTTGCCGCCAGACCTTTCCAGCGACGCGTGGATGCGAGCAGGGCGAAAATGCCGGCAAGGGTCACGACGAGGCCCGAAAGCGCGTAAGAACCCATGAAGGGCAGCAGGCCCGCGACGCCTGGCCGCTCCCAATCGCCCAGCATCATTTGCGAGAACGGGCCCCAGGCATAGCCGGTGAAGACCCAGCTCCGCAGCCATTCCGCCGCAATCCAGAAAGCGCCCAGCAGGAGCGCGAAGACACCCACCCCCCGGCCTCGCCCGAGTAGCCATGCAGCAAGCACTGCCAGGGCAGGCCAGACCGCGAGGTAAAGCGAGAGCAGCGGAACAGCAGCCCAGCCGAGCGCAGCAGGCATTTCTGCCTGATAGGTGAAGGCCGTGGCGATCCAGTTATTGGTCAGCGTGAAATGGGCAACGCCGAACAGCCAGCCGAGCAGGAATGCGCGCTTGCCGCTGTCTTGCTGGTAAGCCAGCCAGACGAACGCCGCCATCGCAGCAAGCCCTGCGGGCCACAAGTGGAGCGGCTGGAATCCGGTCGCCGAAATCAGGCCGAGAAGTAGCGCGCTCCAGCAAGGATGGCGCTGCAGGAATTCAGGGATACGATCCATCGACTGCGCCTGTTAAACCGGGGCGCGGCGATGGCAAGGAAAAGCAGACGGGATGAGCGCGATCAGCCGACCGCGCTCACATCCTCGTTCTCTTCGACCTTGCGGCGGCGGCGCGGCGCGGGCTTGTCGTCCCCGCCGATTGCGGGCGGCAAGGCAGCCGCATCGATCTCGCCTTCGTTGCCGGGCGCGCCTTCCTCGCCCTTCTTCGTCTTGCGCGGGGCACGGCGCTTCTTGGGCGCTTCGACCTCGTCATCCTTGCGGATGAAAGGGTTGTCGGCGGGCTCGTAATCGTTGCCTTCGCTATCGCCTTCATCGTCCCTTGACGCGCGGCGCGGCTTGCGGCCACGATTGTCCTGCTGGCCCTGATCGTCATCCCGACGGACCCGTGGACGACGGTTCTGGCGGTTGTCGTCACCGTCGTCGTTCGATTCGTCGTCCGACTGGTTCTGGCCGCGATCGTCTGGCCGCTTGGCCTTGGCCTCGTCCTGACGGGCCTTGTTGTCGGCGATCACGCGGAAATAATGGTCGGCAAACTGAAGGTAATACTCGGCCTGAACGCGGTCGCCATTGTGCTGGGCGTCCTGAGCAAGCTTCTTGTATTTGTCCAGCAGCTGGGGCGCATTGCCGCGCGCCCGGCTGTCGATCCTGTTGGCCGAATTGCCGCCGCCCTGGGTACGATTGTTCTGACGACCGCGGCGACGGTTGTTGCGATTGTTGTTCAAGGAATACTCGTCCTTTTCATGGCGCGGCGCGAACCCTCGGTCCGCCTCTGGCCGCGTTGCCCATCGGTCATACTGCGCCCTCACGCAGTATGCGTGCTCCTGTCTGTGCATGGTATGCGGGGCCTGCGCCTCGCACCGGAACTGCCATGTCGGAGCTGTGAGCCGGCGGGTCGGACATATCCGCGCACCACTGGCCTATGGCCAGAGGTAGAGCTTCGATTCCGCTTTGCCAACCCCTTTATGTCAAAATGAGGGCGCGGGGGCGATTCGCAAGGTCGCGGCGGAGGTTTACGGCGAATTTCTGCGCCCGCGCAAGAACGCTTACGGGCTCCGCCTGCTCGTGCCCGATTTCGAGAATCGCCACCCCGCCATCTTCCATCAGGCTGCGCAATTGCGGGATGAGGATGCGGTAATCGTCGAGCCCGTCGGCGCCTGCGAACAACGCGCCATGCGGTTCGTGGTCGCGCACATCGGGATCGAGCGCGGCATTCTCCTCCACATAGGGGGGATTGCAAAGGATCAGGTCGAAGCACCCGAGTTCGTCCGCCCAGCCTTCCTGCCGCCAGTCGAGCAGGTGGAAGCGGACGCGCTCTTCCAGGCCAAGGAGGTCGGCATTGTCATGCGCCACGCCAAGCGCCGCAGGCGAGCGATCCGTGCCCACGCCCCGCGCGCCGGTTTCGGCAATGACGCTGAGAAGCAACGCGCCCGTCCCCGTGCCGGGATCGAGCACGCGGGCCGCATCGGGTTTCAGCTCCAGCGCCGCCTCGACCAGCACTTCGCTGTCGCCCCGCGGAATCAGCGTGTCCGGCGTTACCTTGAAGCGGCGTCCAAAGAATTCCTGGTGGCCAAGGATATGGGCCACGGGCTCGTGCCGGGCGCGGCGCTCGACCATCCCTGCAAAGGACGACGGCACGGCATCGCGCATCGCGCGCAGCAGCATGTCTGACCTTTCTATGCCCAGCGCCTCGGCCATCAGCAGCTCGGCATCGAGCCGCGCGGTTTCGCTGGTTGCGGCCAGACGTTCGGCGGCAGCGCGAATAGCATCTGCTACCCGAAGCCCCGCTCGCCCTGAGCTTGTCGAAGGGCCGTCCTTCATTTTGGTGCTGCGCTCAAAGAAAAATACAGTGCTTCGACAAGCTCAGCACGAACGGATTTAGAGCGTACCGGCACTCTCACTCGCTCAGCGCCGAGAGCCGCTTGGCTTCGTCCTCGGCGATCAGCGCGTCGACCAGCTCGCCCAATCCCGGTCCGGCCATGATTTCAGGGAGTTTGTGCAAGGTCAGACCGATGCGGTGATCGGTCACGCGTCCCTGCGGGAAATTATAGGTGCGAATGCGCTCGGAGCGGTCGCCGCTGCCGACCATGGCCTTGCGCGCTTCGGCTTCGGCGCCCTGCGTGGCTTCGCGCTGTGCCTCGTAGAGCCGCGCGCGGAGCACCTGCATCGCCTTTTCCTTGTTCTTGTGCTGGCTGCGGGCGTCCTGGCAGGTGACAACCGTGCCCGTAGGCAAGTGCGTAATGCGGATCGCGCTGTCGGTGGTGTTGACGTGCTGTCCGCCCGCCCCACTGGCGCGATAGGTGTCGATCTTGAGGTCGTTCTGGTCGATCTGCACATCGACCTCGTCGGGTTCAGGCAGCACCGCCACGGTTGCCGCAGACGTATGGATGCGTCCGCCGCTTTCGGTTTCGGGAACGCGCTGGACGCGGTGCACGCCGCTTTCGAATTTCAGCCTTGCAAACACGCCCGTCCCGGCGACATTAGCGACGATTTCCTTGAAGCCGCCGACTTCGCTGGCGTTCATGCTGACCAGTTCGACCTTCCACCCCTGCTCGGCGGCGAAGCGTTCGTACATTCGGTAAAGATCGCCCGCGAACAGCGCCGCTTCGTCGCCGCCCGTTCCCGCCCGGATTTCAAGCATGGCGGGCTTGCTGTCTGCGGAATCGCGCGGCAGCATGGCGATGGCCAGTTCGCGCTCGGCATCGGGCAAGCGCTTGCGCAGATCGGCCAGCTCTTCCTCGGCCATCGCCCGCATTTCCGGATCGGCAAGCATTTCCTCGAGACCGGCGATCTCCTCGCGTGCCGCCTTCACCTCTGCGGCGACTCGGGCCACCGGCTCAAGCTCGGCATAGTCGCGGCTGGCCCGGACGAATTCGTCGCCCTCGAGCATGCCCGAGGCCATGCGCGCCTCGAGCTCGGCGAAGCGGTGGGCGATCTGGTCGAGACGTTCGGCGGGGACTCTCATTCGTAATGATCGTCTTCAGGCAATTCCCACCGGGCCGAAAATGCCTTCACCGCTTTGCGATCCGGATCGACATCCGGATAGGTGCCAAGCCAATTCTGAAAAGGCTTACCATCTCGGACGTCCATCGAAATCAAAATGCCAGGCTCAGCCTTTCGAGCCTTGTCGTAACGCTTTCGCGGGCTGCCGGTCGCAAAGAGCTCCGTTCGGAACCCTAGCCGTCGAAAAAGGACCACAGCCTCTGCGGCATCTGCCTCACGTTCTCGACTTTCCGCGGCTATCGCTATTTCAAGTCTATCTTCTTTGCCGTCTCCCACCAGCATCGCCAGCCGTTCGATCCCCGCTGCCCAGCCCACGGCGGGGGTTGGCGCTCCGCCGAGGCTTTCCATCAGCCCGTCATAGCGTCCGCCACCGAGAATGGTGCTCTGGCTGCCAAGCTTGCCCGCCGCTTCGCTGCCCTCGACGGGAATGAATTCGAAGGCGGTATGGCGGTAGTAGTCGAGCCCGCGCACGAGACTTTCGGCGCGCTGCCATTTGACGCCTGCGGTATCGAGGCCGCTGGTCACCGCCTCGAAAAACGCCCGCGCATCGTCGGACAGGAACTGGTCGATCTTCGGCGCATCGGCAACGAACTTCCGGTCACGCCGATCCTTTGAATCGAGGATGCGCAGCGGGTTCTTTTCCAGCCGTTCCTGCGAATCTTCCGAGAGTTCATCCTTCACCGCGCGGAAGTGTTCGACCAGCGCGGCGCGCCATGCTTCGCGGCTGTCGCCATCACCCAGCGTGTTAAGGTGCAGCGTCACGCCCTCGATGCCCAGTTCCTTCAGCAACTGGTCGGCCATCGCCAGCAGCTCGACATCGGCCTGTGGTTCGGCAGCGCCGATGATCTCCGCATCGATCTGGTGGAACTGGCGATAGCGCCCCTTCTGCGGGCGCTCGTAACGAAACAGCGGCCCGTGCGTCGCAAGCTTGACCGGCGCATATTGCTGCCAGCCGTTGGAAAGATAGGCGCGCGCAATCCCGGCAGTGAATTCGGGCCGGAGAGTCAGCGACTCTCCCCCCCGGTCCTCGAAGGAATACATTTCCTTGGAGACGATGTCGGTCGTCTCACCAATGGAGCGAGCGAAAATCTCGGTCTTCTCGAAAACAGGCATTTCAACCCGGCGGAAGCGATAGAGCCTGCGTACGCGCTCGAAGGTTTCGACCACGAAGGCGAAGGCTTCGGCATCTGCTCCGAAGATATCCTGTGTGCCGCGAACGGCCTGCGGTGTTTTCGACATGGCGCGCGCTTAGGCGAGAGAACAGGTTGCCGCAATATCGCAGGGACGCTATCGGCCCCGCGAAGTCTTTCTGGGGAGAGGGGCCGACAACATATTAACTAGAGAGCCGCAATGCGTATCGACATGATCCCCGCGGGCGACAATGTGCCCGAAAGCCTCAACGTCATCATCGAGGTGCCGACCGGCGGCGAACCGGTGAAGTACGAATTCGACAAGGAAAGCGGCGCGTTATTCGTCGACCGCATCCTGCACACACCGATGCGCTATCCGGCGAATTACGGCTTCGTCCCGCACACGCTGAGCCCCGATGGCGATCCGCTCGACGCGCTGGTGATTGCCCGCTCGCCTTTCATCCCGGGCTGCGTGGTGCGTGCCCGACCGATCGGCGTCCTCAACCTCGAAGACGAGCATGGCGGCGACGAGAAGCTGATCTGCGTCCCTGTCGACACGACCTTTCCCTATTACTCCGATGTCGGGGAAACAAAGGATTTGCCTTCGATCATCTTCCAGCAGATCGAGCATTTCTTCACCCACTACAAGGACTTGGAAAAGGAAAAGTGGGTCCGTGTGGGCGCATGGGGCAATGCGACGGAAGCGCGAAAGATCGTGCTCGAAAGCATCGACCGCTACAAAGCGAACAAGAAGTAGGAGAGAGGGGCGCCGCGAAGCGCCCCTTTTTCATTCGACCGGGCGTGAATGATCGAGCAGGTCCCGGTCCTGCTCGCTGCCGCTCTCGCGGCGTTCCTTCTCGACCATTTCGGCGATTTCATGCGTGGGCCGCACATCCTCGCTCGCCGCAATGGTCGCAGGTTGCCGGACATCTCTTGCAGGAGGGGCAGAAGCCTCATCGCGCTTCTCCTCTGCGGCATTCCCGAACGGCACCGAAGCCGAGCGCGGATCGAAGCGCAGGCGGTAGATCGGTTCGGGCAGGCCGAAGCCAGCTTCCTCCAGCGCGTGCTTGACCGCCGGAATCGCGCGACTCTGGGCCTTCCACCAATCGGTTTCGTTCTGGTCGATCCAGCCGAGGAAGCGGATTACAACGTTAGAATCGCCGACCTCCACGATCCGCCCCTCGGGCGGCGGATCGGCGAGGATGAAATCGAGCCCTTCCAGCACTTCGCGCCCGAGCTGGCGCGCAGCCAGTGCATCATCATCCGCATCGACGCCCAGATCGAACTGGAAGCGGCGCTGCGGATTGCGGGTGAAATTGGTGATGACCGCCTTGAAGACCTGGGCGTTCGGGATGCGCAGGTGATTGCCGTCCAGCGTCATCATCACCGTGGCACGGCTGGTCAGGCGGATGACGCGGCCCTCAAGGTCGCCGATCATGACCCAGTCGTTGGCCCGGAACGGCTGGCGCAGCGACAGCATGAGCGAGGCGACGTAATTTTCGATCGTTTCGCGTAGCGCAAAGCCGAGTGCGAGGCCGATGAGCCCCGCCCCGCCCAGCACCGCGCCGAGCAATGCGCTCGCCCCCAGAATCTCGAGCGCGATTACCAGCCCGCCGATGACGAAAACGAACCTGATGGAGCTGGCGATCAACTCGGCAAGAAAGCCGTTGGGTGCGAGCCTATGCCACAGCGCTCCGAACCCTGCGATCAGATAGCCGAGAAAGGCGATGACCGCCCAGACAAGCAGCGCCAGCCCGATCAGCGGCACCATGGCGACGAAGCCGTCCCACCTTTCCGCAAGGCTGGCGATTCCGCTTCCCTGCGAAGAAATCGACAGGTCGCGCTTCAGACCGTTCTCGACCGTTACCACGCCGCTGACACGGCCAGCGATGGCTTCGGCGCGGGTGATGTCCTCCTGTCTCGGGACGGTGCCCGAAAGGGTCACTACGCCCTGGCTCACGTCGACCTCGACCGCCCCGAATGCCGGAAGTTCGGAGAAGATCCCCTCGATGCGCTGCGCCATGCGCTCGTCCGCTCCGGCGTCTTGCGTATCCTCGATAGTCTGAACCGGCGCCTCGGCCTCGGTCGTCTCACCTGTCTCAGGTATCGCCGGCAGGAGCGCCGATGCAGGTGTTCCGGCAATCAGAACAAGGATCGGAACAAAAAAGGCGGCAATGAAGCGCTTCATTCTCCAGCCACCATCATACGGTCGATGCGCAATGTGGGCACGTTGATGGAACGGATCATCTCCAGATCGTCCGCCGGGGTCAGCGCGCGGAACATGTCGATGAGATTGCCCGCGATCGTGATTTCGGCCACCGGCTCGGCAATCTCGCCCTTCCTTATGCGGAACCCCGTCGCTCCGCGGCTGTAATCCCCGGTGACGGGGTTCACACCTTGTCCGAAGAGCGAGGTGACGTAGAGCCCGTCCTCGATATCTTCCATCAACCGGGTGGGCGAGACACTGCCCGGCTCCATGTGCACATTGCTTGCGCTGACGCCTGGCGATCCGCCGCCACCGCGCGAGGCATGGCCAGTGAGGGCGAGGCCCAGCTGGTCGGCCGAAGACACGTTGGTCAGCCAGCCGGTGACACGCCCGCCCTCGACCAGCGTGCGATCTGTACAGGGAACGCCCTCTCCATCGAACGGCCGCGAACGCTGGCCGCGCTTGCGCAAGGGTTGTTCGACAATGCGAATGGCGGAATCGAACAGGTCCTCGTCCTCGCGTCCCAGCAGGAAGCTCGCCTTGCGGGCGATGGCAGGCCCAGACATCGCGCCAAGCAGATGCCCCAGAAGACCGCCGCCAACGCGTGGTTCGAACACGACCGGAAGCTCGCGGCTCGGCATCGATTTGGGATTCAGCCTCGCAACGGCGCGCTGTCCGGCCTCGCTCCCCACCGATTCGGGAGTGGGCAAATCGGCGCGGAAGCGGGCACTGCGCGAGGCATGATCGGTCTGCATCGAGCCACCCTCACCCGCTATGACACTGGCCGAAAGCGAAAAGCCGCTGCCGGCATAGCCACGCGCAAAGCCTCCTGAAGTCGCCAGGGCTACGACCGCCCGGTTGGCTTCCGCACCGCCGCCATTGCTGTTGGTCACGCCATCAACCGCCTGCGCCGCATCCTCGGTGGCCAGAGCCGCTTCGCGCAGGGCTTCCGGGTGAAGCTGGTCCGGATCGTCCAGCTCGAGATCGGGCATCTCGCCGGTAAACAGCTTTTCCTGCGGGGCTAGGCCGGAGTGCCGATCCTCTGGTGCATGGCGCGCCATCTGGACCGCCCGCTCGGCGAGCGCCAGAAGGCCGTCGGGCGCAAAATCGCTGGTGTGGATCGAGGCGGAGCGTTTGCCGACGAAGACCCGCAAGCCGATCTCCTCGCTCTCCGAACGCTCGACCTCCTCCAGCTTGCCCAGCCTCACGCTCACTGCTTCGGAAGCATTGGCCCGGGCGATAGCATCGGCCGCATCGGCACCCATTCTCTGCGCAAGCGCGACGAGGTCCTGGCAACGCGCCAGCGCGGTTTCTTTATCGATCATGCCGTTTCTATAACTCCGCAAACCTTCAAGAGGTCCGGCTAGGGAGCCGCAGCGGGTGGCGCAAGACTTCAGGCGGTTGCGGAAAAGATCGCCTTGAACAGCGCCGTGAGAATGAGCGGGAGTCCGATTGCGGCAGCCCAGAGAATGATCTGGTCGCGGCGGAATTCTCCTTTCAGCGATTCGTCGCTGGCGGCTTCGGGGGAGAGGTCCTTCCAGCGTTTTTCCGCCCAGCGGCAGGCCGGGATAATCGCGGCGACGAGGATGACGAGGGCGAAATAGGGCAACGTTGAGGACACGCCTTCCTTCAGCGCATTGACCGTCACGAAAATCTGCAGGCCGGTATACACGATCAGGGCGAGCGCGACGTTGTCGCTCATGGCCTTGCGCCAATCGCGCGGGCGGCCGTGATCCACAGCCCCCATATCGTGGTTATTTTCGATCGCCTTGCCCATCGCATGTCTCCCCGGACATTCTCTCCGAAAAGGCATAGTTTCAAAATTGTTGCAATCTGGCAAGCGACGCGTGCCCTGATGCACCGCTATCTGCGGTTCATGCACGAATCTTGCCAACTTCGTCGAACAGCGCCCGCTCGGGGGTTTTCCTCTTCGCCCCGCATGCTATGGCGCCGCGCATGGCCGAAGACCTGATGAGCCCTGACAATCAAGCGGTGCACGATGCCGCCCCGCCTATCCCGCAGGGCGGGCTCGAAGTGATCTCGATCGCCAAGAGCTACGACAAGCGGCAGGTGCTGACCGATATTTCGCTCAGCGTCGGCAAGGGCGAAGTGCTCGGCCTGCTAGGTCCGAACGGTGCCGGCAAGACGACCTGTTTCTACTCGATCATGGGCCTCGTGCGCCCCGATGCGGGCCGCATCCTGATGGATGGCGAGGATGTCACCAACCTGCCGATGTATCGCCGCGCGATCCTCGGCCTCGGCTATCTGCCGCAGGAAACCAGCATCTTCCGCGGGATGACGGTGGAACAGAATATCAATTGCGTGCTCGAAATGGTCGAGCCGGACAAGGAGGCGCGCACCGCCGAACTCGATCGCCTGCTCGACGATTTCGGCCTTACCCGCTTGCGCGGTAGCCCCGCTATGGCGCTCTCGGGTGGCGAACGACGGCGGGCGGAAATCGCTCGCGCCCTGGCGGCCAAGCCCTCGATAATGCTGCTGGACGAGCCCTTCGCCGGAATCGATCCCCTCTCGATCAGCGATATCCGCGACCTCGTGAAAGATCTCAAGACTCGCGGCATCGGCGTGCTGATCACCGATCACAACGTACGCGAAACCCTGGAAATCGTCGACCGCGCCTGCATCATCTATGGCGGACAGGTGCTGTTTGCCGGGACGCCCGAGGCGCTGGTGGCGGACGAGAACGTCAAGCGCCTCTATCTCGGCGAGAACTTCACGCTGTGATTGCGGCGCGCGTCCGGAGCTAAATCATGGCGCTCGGTCCGAGGCTCGACCTACGGCAAACGCAATCGCTGGTGATGACGCCGCAGTTGCAGCAGGCGATCAAGCTGCTGGCGCTGTCGAACCTCGAAATCGAAAGCTTCGTTTCCGAGGCGCTGGAGAGCAATCCGTTGCTCGAAGTGGGCGAGGTCAGTCGCGAGAAATCCGAAGATGCAGGCGAAACTGCGGGTGAGCATGAAGCGACGCCCGACTTCGACGGGGATTCCGCGCTCGACATAGCCGATTATGCGCGCGATCCCGAATCCGCGCCGGGCGACCGGGGTGACTGGTCGGAAGCTGGCGCTACGGGACTTGGCGGAGAGGATTTACCCGCTCTCGAGAACCGCTCTTCCGACGGGCCGAGCCTTGCCGAACATCTGTTCGGCCAGATCGGTGCCCTCGCCCATGACGCGCGCGAAGCATTGATCGCGGGGCGGATCGTCCACGAACTAGACGAGGCCGGCTACCTCCATATCGAGCTTCGCGAAATCGCCGACGATATGGGCGCCCCCCTGGCCGAAGTCGAACGCGCGCTGGCACTCGTACAGTCACTCGATCCGACGGGAGTGGGTGCGCGCAACCTGTCGGAATGCCTCGCCCTGCAGGCGAAGGAGGCGGACCGCTACGATCCGTGCATGGCGCGGCTGATCGATCATTTGGATTTACTTGCCAGCGGTGATATCCTGCGGCTCAGGCGTCTGTGCGATGTCGACGAGGAAGACTTCGCCGACATGCTCGCCGAACTGCGCAGCTACGACCCCAAGCCGGGCTGCCGCCATGGCGGGGAAAGCGAAACACCCATCGTACCGGATGTCATCGTCACCCCTGCCAAGGATGGCGGGTGGCAAATCCGCATCAACGAGGCGAGCCTGCCGCGCCTGGTGGTGAACCGCGAATATTATGTCGAGCTGGAGGCAGGGGCGCGGGACAAGGCATCGCGGGCGTGGCTGAATGAGCAGCTGGGCGAAGCGGACTGGCTGATCCGTGCGCTGGACCAGCGGCAGAAAACCATTCTCAAAACCGCGAGCGAGATCGTGAAGCGTCAGGAAGGCTTCTTCCGGGAGGGCGTATCCGCCATGCGGCCACTGACCCTGCGCGAAGTGGCTGAGAAGATCGAAATGCATGAATCGACGGTGAGCCGCGTTACCAGCAACAAATACCTGTCCTGTCCGCGTGGCACCTTCGAGATGAAGTATTTCTTCTCCAGCGGCGTCGGCGCAGCCGATGGCGAGGGTGCCAGCAGCGAAGCGATCAAGGCGCGAATCAGGACGCTGTGCGAGGCGGAAGACCCGAAAAAAGTTCTCTCCGACCAGAAGCTTGCCGACCTTCTGAACGAAGAAGGCTACGATCTCGCCCGCCGCACCGTTGCCAAATATCGCGAGGCCATAGGAATCGGATCATCGGCGCAGCGCCGCCGCCAGAATAAACTGCGCGGTCTCTGAGTCCTTCTTGCAACAGGGAAAAAGTTAACGGCTTTTACCTCGCGTTAACCTTTTTCATTCACACCCCAAATAGTTAACAAGGGACGACACCCCTCCTTAGGGGGAAGGGGCACCGCAATTCAGGGCTAGGGGGACTACCCATGCGTGTACTGCTGATCGAAGACGAGCCGACAACGGCGAAAGCCATCGAGCTCATGCTCACCACCGAAGGCTTCAACGTCTACTCGACCGATCTGGGCGAGGAGGGCCTCGATCTTGGCAAGCTGTATGACTACGACATCATCCTGCTCGATCTGAACCTGCCGGACATGCATGGCTACGACGTGCTCAAGAAGCTGCGCGTGGCCAAGGTACAGACCCCGGTCCTGATCCTTTCCGGCGTTGCCGAGATGGACAGCAAGATCCGCAGCTTCGGGTTCGGCGCCGACGATTACGTCACCAAGCCGTTCCACCGCGAAGAACTGATCGCCCGCATCCACGCCGTGGTGCGCCGCTCGAAGGGCCACAGCCAGTCGATCATCCGCACCGGCAAGCTGGCCGTGAACCTCGATGCGAAGACGGTCGAAGTCGACGGCGCCCGCGTCCACCTCACGGGCAAGGAGTATGCGATGCTGGAGCTGCTCAGCCTGCGCAAGGGCACCACGCTGACCAAGGAAATGTTCCTCAACCACCTTTACGGCGGCATGGACGAGCCCGAACTCAAGATTATCGACGTCTTCATCTGCAAGCTGCGCAAGAAGCTGAGCCACGCATGCGGCGGCGAGAACTACATCGAAACCGTCTGGGGCCGCGGCTATGTGCTGCGCGACCAGGACGACGAGGCGGAAGCCGCCTGATACCCATTTCTCCTTGTACGGACGGCAAGACGCCCGGCAGCTTCGGCTTCCGGGCGTTTTGTTTGACCTCAGCCCTCGCCCAGCCGCGCAAAATCGAGTCCGCTCGGTTGCTGGAAGATGCGCAATCCGAACTCGGGCAGGATGGCGATCAGGTGGTCGAACACATCGGCCTGGATCCCTTCGTATTCGGACCAGGCGACCGTATCGGTGAAACAGTAAATCTCGATCGGCAGGCCTTGCGGCCCGGGCGGCAGCTGGCGCACCATCAGGGTGAACCCTTCATCCGCGATTCGCGGATGGCTCTTCAGATAGGCGATGATGTAGGCCCGCAAGGTCCCGATATTGGTGATCCGGCGGGCATTGATTTCGTCGCAATCGCTCGACAGCTTATGGCGGTTCCACTCGGCGATTTCCTCCTGCTTGCGCGCGAGGTAATCGCCCAGCAGGCGGAAGCGGCGCAGCCCGGCAGCCTCGTTGTCACCGAGGAAGCGGACCGAATTCTGGTCGATCACGAGGCTGCGCTTGATTCGCCGCCCGCCGCTTTCGCTCATGCCGCGCCAGTTGCGATAGCTGTCGGCAATCAGCCGGTGGGTCGGAATGGTGGTAATGGTCTTGTCGAAATTCTGGACCTTCACCGTATGTAGCGCGATATCGATCACATCGCCATCGGCCTCCATGCTCGGCATCTCGATCCAGTCACCCACGCGCAGCATGTCATTGCTGGTCAGCTGGACACTGGCGACGAGGCTGAGGATGGTGTCCTTGAACACCAGCAGCAGGACCGCCGCCATCGCGCCGAGACCGGACAGCAGCAGCAGGGGAGACTGTTCGATAAGCACCGCGATCATAAGAATGGCCGCACCGCAGAAGATCACGATCTTCAGCACCTGCACATAGCTCTTGATCGGGCGGCTGCGCGCCTCTGGCCGCCGCGCATAAAGCTCGTTGGCGTAATTCAGGGCCCAGTTCATCGCCATGGCGACCGAGAAGATGATCGAGGCCCGCACCACATTGACGGTGATCGTCACCACCTCTTCGGGAATATGCGGCACGAGCTGTATGCCGCGCGAGACGATCAGCAGGGGGATCAGCGTGGCGAGCCAGGCTGCCGCGCGGTCGGCCGTGTCGCTGCGCGCATCGAGATAGGGCCTGGCCAGCCGCAGCAGCACGCGCTTGATGAGCCAGTTGGAGAGCAGCGCAAGCAGGACGAGACCGGCCAGCGCGATCAGCGACTGGAGCCAGAGGGCGAGCTGCGAATAATCATCGAGGAGCGTCTGCATGTCGCCGGTGCGCCTAGCGACAACTCCCCGCTCCACTCAACCCCGCGCCTCTGGACAACACGGCAATTGTCGGCATAGGCGCGGCGGCATGTCAGCATTCAAGGAAGGCGATCCGACCACGCTCAACCGGCTATACGGTCGCAGCCAGGGCAAACCCCTTCGCAGCGGCCAGCAGGAACTGGTCGACAAGCTTCTGCCCCAGATCGCCGTGCCGCAAGAAGGCCCGGTCACGTCCGAAACGCTGTTCGGCTTCGACCGCCCGCTTCATTTCGAGATTGGCTTCGGCGGTGGCGAGCATCTGGCCCATCGCGCCGACCTGCTGCCCGATCACGGTTTCATCGGGGCCGAACCCTTCCTCAACGGCGTGGCGCAGGCGCTGGGCCATGTGCGCGACGGCGGGCTGGCGAATGTGCGCATCCATCATGGCGACGCGCTCGAGGCGCTGGCCCTCGTGCCCGATGGAGGCCTCACCATGGTCTACCTGCTCCATCCCGATCCCTGGCCGAAGAACAAGCATGCCAAGCGCCGGATGATGAACGACGGGCCGGTCCGCATGATCGCCGACAAGCTGAAATCCGGCGGCGAATTCCGCTTCGGGACCGACCATCCCGTTTATTTGCGCCATGCGCTGATGGTGATGCGCCGGTTCACTGCAGAATTCGAATGGGTGGTGGAGGACCGACACAGTTGGGAGAACCGACCTTCAGGCTGGTGCGAAACGCGTTACGAACACAAGGCGCGCAACACCTATGGCCACGAGGTCTGGTACTTTCGATTCAGACGTCGCTAATCTACACCATAGTAATAAAAACAACGCTTTAAGCAAATTTTGCTACGCCAGAATTGCCTCCAATTCGCCCCTTTTTCTACTTGCGTGATTACCCGGTGATTGCCAGAAAAAGGCCACGAGGTATTGCATGGCAACCGGAAAAATCAGCAAGCGGACCGTCGATTCATTACCGATCGGACCTAAAGAAAACTATCTGTGGGACACCGATCTCAAAGGCTTCGGCGTCAAGGTTACCGCTGCTGGATCAATAAGTTACATTGTCCAATTTCGAATGGGCGGACGCGAAGCGAAGACGCGTCGTTTCACGATCGGGTCACACGGATCCCCCTGGACACCGACTACTGCACGCTTGGAAGCTGAGCGATTGCTGGTGATTGTTGCGCAGGGCATCGATCCAGTCGACGCCGAAAAACAGCGGAGGCGGGAAGCTGTCGATCTCGCGTTCTCGAATTACGCGGACCTGTTCACGCGCTCTTGCAAGCGCGAAGGTTGGCGCCGCCTCGTTGAGCGGTCCATTCGACTTTACCTCAAGCCCGCCTTTGGGGTGAAGCCGATTACAGCGATCACCAAAGTCGACGTGGTATCAGTCCTCGACCAGATGCCCGTCGAACAAGTTGCAAATCGGCGCAATGTCTTTGCGGTCATGCGGCGCTTGTTCCGTTGGGCCGTTAGCCGGGGCGATCTCGACCGGAGCCCAACAGAGGGGATCGAAACCCCACCACCTGTTAAGCCTCGTGAACGGTGGCTTCGCGACCAAGAGATCCAGTCGATCTGGAATCACGCTCCTCGGTGTCATCCGTGCTTTGGGCCAATTGTGCGGCTCCTTATCACAACGGGCCAGCGCCGCGAGGAAGTCTCAGGGATGCACTGGGAGGAACTCGATCGTGAAGAGAGGATTTGGACGCTGCCTGGTTCTCGAACCAAGAACGGCGAACCGAATTCCATACCACTGAACAGCCTCGCGATCGCTGAACTCGATTGTCGTGCCGGGAGCGACAATTGGCCGACAAGAGGTCGGGTGTTTTCGACATCAACGGGACGAGGGTTTACCGGATATGCCAAAGGCAAGATCGAACTCGATAGCTTGATTGAGCACGAACTCGGAGAGCCTTTACAGCCATGGCGACTGCACGATCTTCGCCGCACGCTTGCGACGAATTTCCAGCGGCTTGGGGTGCGCTTCGAAGTTACGGAGGCGGTCCTTAATCATGTGGGAACGTCTCGCGCCGGTGTAGCCGGCATTTATCAGAGGCACGATTGGAAAGACGAGAAACGCGCGGCGCTTGATGCGTGGAACGCTCATCTGAGCCAGATCCTGTAGCCGGTCTTCCTGCTCGGCCCCGCTCTTTAGGGAGCGAAGAACTGTGGCTAGCCGGAAAGCGCAGCTATCAGTTCCGGGACCCAAACACGGCATTGCCGGTGATACTGGTGCAAGGCGTCGGCGCGGGATCTATTGCCACCTTCGAGGCTGCACTCCAGATCTTCCAACAAGTCCAGGGCATTTGGCAAGATCGTCGTCTCAAGATTCCGCACGACGAAGAGGCGCTCATTTATTCGCTCGACGGAGTTGACAAGGAATCGGTTACCGCCCCCCGCCGCGATTGCCCCCAAAACTCCGCTCATCCGGCCTGCGTAGTCGACAGAATGTGGGGCATCGTCTTCCGCTACTGAACCTTTCCATCCTGTATCTAGCGCATGCTCCAGAAGAGCAAGATTAACGTCGAGAATTTCGCGCAGCTGTTGCTCGCCTAGCGCCGGCACCCGGAAACCTTCACCGGGCGTGAGGTCGACCAGACCCTCACCGACGAGCTGGTTGAGGCTGTCCCTGACCGGGGTCGCGCTCACGCCGAAATCGTCGGCAAGGCGCTTCGTCTCCAGCCTGGTTCCCGTCAACCATCTGCCCTCGACAATGGAGAGTTTCAGTCGGCGATAGGTCGGTTCGAGGACATGCGCAGGGCTCATCGCTCAGCGCGTCGAGCATCGGCAAATTCTCGAATAGCTTCTTGCTGATCGTCCCGCAGCGCATCGGTTGCCTGCGGCAGATCTGGAATGTCATCGCGCAGCAAGATCGACGGGCACTGTCCTTCGTAATTGCCGAGATTTGGTCGGTGCTGGCAGTAGCCAGCCAGTTCAGCAAGTTCGGGTGAAAAGGACCGCGCCACTGCCGGCGGATAAGCGAGCCACAAGTTCTCATATGGCTTCAACCACCCGAGACTGTAACCAATCACCACAGCACGCCGAACCTCGGACGTGGTATTCGGTCCGGCTCCATGAACGGTCGAGCCAAGAAAACAGATCGCATCGCCGGGCCTGCAGTTTGCTATGATTGGTTCGTCGAGATCGCCGAGGTCCGAGATAGTCCTCTTGTGAGTCCCGGGATAAATCCTCGTTGCGCCATTCGCTGCGGTGAATGGAGTAAGCGGCCACATGACATTGAGCAGGTATTCACGGCCTCCCTTGTCTCCGGCCCACATGTCGTGATCGCAATGCGGGAATTGCTCGATTTCGCCGGGATGAATGGCGATTGCCTGCGCGACATTGAGCTGGATGCGTTCGCAAGCAGGCTCGAGAATGCGACGGGCGAGAGCCAGAATGAGCGGCTGCAGGACCAGTTCGGCCGCCTTGGGAGAACGGCGAAGGAGGCTTCCGAACCGCTGTGTCTGATAACCATAGAAGTCCCCTTTCCCCATCGGTGCACGCGCGAACTCTTCGGCAAGGTCAAGGTCGAGTGAGTCAACGGTCTCCAACGCCATCGCGCCGGGTATGATGCAATATCCATCGCGCTCGATAAGCTGGAGCCAACCGTTTTCTTCCGAGTGGCTCACGACGCAAACTCCTGCTCGACTCTGATTGCGCTGAACGCGCCCGCACGATAGATGCCGCCCCGTTTCAGATCTGCAGGAGTGTTGGCATCGATATCGATGCGAAGGGCGACAAGGTCTTCGCCATTGACCCGGCAGACGTCTCCGAGGCTGGAACATCTCCACCCGAAACTGGCGATCTGATTGAACCACGCCTGGTTCGCCACGGCAGTGTATCCGGCCAGTTCACGGGCAATCGCATAGTCGGCGAGCGCTGTGACCAGTTCGTTCCGGACGCTTCTCCGTTCTTCCCGACCAAGGGTGGGTTCGATGCAGAAGCGGGTTATCTCGCGATAGGCATAGCTAGCCGGTAGTGGACCATCACAGAGGAACGGAAAGAGATCGCGCAGGATGTGCGGTCGGTCGGTTCGCAAGATGCGAGCCGAGGCGCGATGGTTCGCGTTGTCATCGGAAAGAATGAGGTAGGTCGCATCACTGGTATCGAACTGGTCGATTTCATAGGCCCCCTCGAGGACGGGCACATCCCACTTGAGAAGGTCGACGAAAACACGCCTTCGCGCTTCGAACATTGATCGAAGTGCGAGATCATTTGGACATGCTCGCAAAGGAGGCGCGGAGGCTCGCATATGATTTCACCTGACAACCGAAGGACAGGCGGCATCTCAACAAGAATCACGCTTTCCGGTATCCCAAGAACTGGGGACGTCACCAAGCCGAAAGGCGGCATGGGGGGCATTCGTGCAACCAGTCAGGTCAGTTTAGCATCGCCGAAGCATGCAGCAGCTTAAGTCGCGATATTCCGAGAAGCTGCTGACAGAAATTGCATCAAAATTTGCCTGAAACACCAATCTGGTAGCCAGGACAGTCTGTTAAGCTACTACGACCGCTTTGCGCCCTCATTCAAGACATTTAGCTTTTTGATTGGAAACCCTGAAAGCGGACATTCAGCTTCAAGATTGACTGAACCTCATATTGAAATCGCGCGCGGAGCCTTTTGACGTTTTGAGGGATTTGCAAGAGGCAGAGACTCCAAACATCCTAGCCGCATGGGACGTCGACGCGGGACTGGCTTGCGAGTTTCGCCTCCAGCGGGTGGTGGTCCTATTTCAGTATCTAGCCTTCCCCATCCGCGCCATCGGTTTCAGATCGAGCACTTCTTGGCTTCGGCCTTTTCGCTTCGAGACGGCCTTGTGCACGGTTTCCGGCTACCGCGACCGCGATGAACAACCCCGTCAGCACAATGGAAACGACAATTATCATGACCAGCATCGTTGGCTTCCCAGACTTGAAGGTTCCGTTTCACCAGCAACCCGATTGACCAAATGCCCGGGCTGAAGCTGCATGTTTTCTACCAAAGCCGCCATCGGCAATGGGTGGCGGCTCTCAAGCAGGTTGGCCATATCGCGCAGCTGCCTGCGACCAAATTGCTGGCAACCTCCAGGGAAGGCGAAGACTACCAGATTCATGCCTGCCTCGACAGGTAAAGTGATGATTTGATCAAAGCTTTCACGCAAATTGCGCAATGCCGACTGGTTCTGGCCGCGCGGGTCGCATAGATTTGCCACGAGAATACCGCCGGGATTGAGGCGCGCGCGGCACGCCGAGAAGAATTCTGCCGAGTTCAGCTGGTGAACCTCTTCCTCATTATTGAAATCGTCGATCAGAAGGATGTCCGTGGTTCTTTTATCCCGAGCCACGAATTCGTGGCCGTCGGCCAAGACCAGTTCGAGCCTGCTACTGTCGGCCGGGATGCAGAACTGGTCTGCCATGGCCAGCACGTCTTCATCGATTTCGACCGCGCGGATGTGGGTCGAAGGCAGGTAAGCGTGGCAGTATTTCGCTAGCGAACCGCCGCCCAGACCGATGATCTCGATCGTGCATGGAGACCCGTTGAAAAGCAGGAAGCCCATCATCGCCTGCGTATACTCGAGCAACAAGCGGTTCGGCTCTGTGATGCTCATAGCGCTCTGGACGTAGCCCCAGTTTGCAAGAAGGCTGCGGATGTCACCGAAGTCGAAGATGAAAGCGCCATGCTGTTGACCGCCATCATGACAAGGCTCCGCCGCGCCGGGGCCAAACCGCTCATTCCAGCGCACCTCGCGATCAATAGCATAAATGTGATCGAGGAATTCTTCGATAGCGAGCGTGTGCGGCGCATCGTCAGCCAGTGTCGCCGATGAGTAAATTTCCCGGATCGGCGTGAGCGCTACGTGCTCGCTCATCTCCCGGACCTGGTCTCGAAAGTGCGAGCGCGTTCATACATGTCCCGCCATGCTGCTGCCGCCCGCAACGAGCGTTCTTTTACGCGCGGCAGCGAGGCCTGGGTAGCTTCATCAAGACACGTTCGCATGCGTCCGAAGTAGAAATCGCTCTTTCGTGCAGGCAGCTTGGGATGCTGTTCATGGTTCATAATATCGTCGGCCCGGTTCGGAGGGTTCATGGCTGGAGGAGATGAGGCGCCATCAATGATGGCCAGGCCGGAACAGTGTCCGGTATTCGAAGGTGTGCCAGATCACGACGCGATCAGGGATCGCCCTCGCCTGATGTCGGATCCGGCCGTTCCTGCGTAAAGCCGTGCATCCCGAACCACCATTGCAGCGCGATGATGGCCCCTTTTGCGGGTTGGATAAGGCCTACGGTCAGGATGAGGGTCAGGGGCACGATAATCGAAACCAGACCCAGTGTTGACAGGCCCTCGACGTTGGTCAGACCAATAATGACCGGGGCCATTAAATGTCCGGTTACGAATATCGAAACATAGGCCGGGAAGTCATCGGCCTGCTGATGTGTCCAATCCTGATCGCATCGCGCACACCTTGCCACTGGCTTGAGGAACCGGGCAAAAAGCCGCGCTTCACCGCAGCGAGGACAGCGGCCAAGCAACCCTCTCAAAAGGGCAGCCCAACCCGTAGGCGGCAATTCGATCGCGCCGGAATGCTTCTCCAACACCTTCGGTTTTGTAACTTTTCGGCCGCTGTGGGCACGATCAACCATCGTCTCGAGGAAATTAGGCATCGTGCCGCAGCTCGCCCGAGGCCTGCAGCAATTTGTATGCCACGACATATTGGCTTTCGCTCGTCATGAGATAGAGTCCCGTGTCGGCTGCGCCATTGCCGAGCACCTTCCGTTTCCCTGGTTAATTACCCCGAGAATTTCCGACATGAGGCGCGCGGCTTCGGCCGGAGCCAATTCAGCCTCGCAAAGCGAACCATCTTCGTGGTGAAATGTCACAACAACCCGAAAATCGCGGGGCTCGCGCGGAATTATACGCAAGTGCGCATTCACGCCGCTTACGCTTGGGCGCTTTGTCGTCGCGCAGACAATGGGCTTCGATCCCGGACTCATTGCATCTTTGGACTGCATAATATCTATATACAGCCTATATTTAGATTGTTAAGACTGCATTTTGATGTATTAAACATCACGGAGCTTGTATGATCACGTCGCAGCAGATGAGAGCGGCGCGCGCCCTGCTCGGACTTGACCAACGCCAGCTGGCGCAGATGGCTGGGCTCTCCTTGCCCACGATCCAGCGCATGGAATCGTCCGATGGCCAGGTTCGCGGCGTCGTCGACACACTGGTCAAGGTCATCACGGCCCTCGAAGGAGCCGGCATCGAGCTGATTGGCGAAAACGCGCCGAGCACGGGCAGCGGCAGAGGGGTTCGACTGGCCGAAAAAACCTCCAGCAAGTCGAGCGGCAAGGGTCATTCGATCCTGTATGACAAAGCGGACAGCTAAGGATCAGCGCGGCGGGTATGAATAGCTACACTCCAAAACTCATTACCGTTTTTCGCGAAGGATACTCGCTCGGCACCTTGAGGGCCGACTCCATCGCTGGACTCACTGTGGCCATCGTCGCGCTGCCACTCGCCATGGCGCTTGGCATCGCTAGCGGCGCTTCGCCAGACAAGGGCCTCGTCACTGCCGTGGTCGCCGGTTTCCTGATTTCTGCGCTGGGGGGTTCAAGGGTCCAGGTGGGCGGGCCTACAGGCGCTTTCGTGGTCGTCATCTTCAATGTCATTGCCCAGCATGGGTTTGACGGACTGCTGATTGCGACCTTCCTTGCCGGTTTCATTCTCATCGCGGCAGGCGTGCTTCGCTTCGGACAGATGATCAAGTTCATTCCCCACCCGGTCGTTACCGGGTTCACCGCTGGCATTGCAGTCATCATAGCGTCCAGCCAGGTGAAGGATTTCCTGGGGCTGGCGATCGCCGAAGTACCGGCCGAATTCGTCCCCAAGTGGCAAGCCTATTGGGACGCGATGGCGAGCACGAGCTGGGCCACGCTGGGCGTCGGGGCAGGCTCGCTGGCTATCATCATCCTGCTGCGCAAATTTGCACCGAAGCTACCGGCGTTCCTGATCGCGGTGCTTGTCAGTTCGATAGCGGTGCTTGTTCTCAAGCTGCCGGTCGATACCGTCGGTTCGCGTTTTCCCGACATTCCGGCGGGCCTGCCGATGCCATCACTCCCGGAAATCTCCCTCGCCAAAATCAATGCGGTCCTGCCATCGGCATTCACCATCGCCTTTCTGGCTGGAATAGAGGCCTTGCTCTCTGCGGTCGTGGCCGATGGCATGATCGGCACGCGGCATCGCTCCAATCAGGAATTGATCGGCCAAGGTGTGGCAAATCTCGGCTCCGCCATATTCGGCGGCCTGCCTGCCACGGGCGCCATTGCCCGCACGGCAACCAATATCCGGTCGGGTGCGCAGACACCGGTCGCGGGCATCCTGCACGCGGTATTCCTCTTGCTGTTCGTTCTTTTCGCAACCGATCTCATGGCCTTTGTGCCGATGGCAGCGCTTGCCGCCATCCTGTTCATGGTTGCCTGGGGGATGAGCGAATACGAGCGTTTCCTGGCGCTGCTGCGCATGCCCAACAGCGACCGCGCTGTATTGCTGCTGACGTTCGGGCTGACGGTGCTGGTAGACCTGACGGTGGCAATCGGCGTGGGCGTTACCGTTGCCTCACTGCTGTTCATGGCGCGCATGGCGGAGTCGGTCGAAATCGATGCGAGCAGAAGGCAGGACATCGACCGCGATTCCGAAGATCTCGATCAACGCGATGCGCTGCCCGATGGCGTCGAGGTATTCCGCATTACCGGGCCGTTCTTCTTTGGAGTGGCCGGCGAGCTGCTCAATACGCTGCGCCGTGTCGGACAATCCCCCAACGTCATCATTCTGCGCATGCGGCTGGTGCCGTTGCTCGACGCCAGCGGTTTGCAGGCCCTGGAGGAATTCATCAAGCAGGCGGAAATCTCCGGAGCGAAAGTGATCCTGTCCGGGGTCCAGTCGCAGCCGCGATCCATGCTCGAACGAGCCGAGCTCGGCGCGGATTCGAGCAGAATCCGATATGCTCCCGACTTTGCGCAGGCGCAGGATATGGCGCTAAGTCTGGTTTAATGGTCGGGGTCTAGTCGGCTCAAGGCTTCAGGCGGATTACCTTGTTGCGTCCGGTCGCGCCGCGCAGCAGTTCGAGCGACGACCGGGGCGGACCAAGTGCCTTGGCGAGCATTCGCATGACCGCGTCATTCGCCTTGCCGTCTTCAGGCGGCGCGGTGATCCTGATGGCAAGCGGGCCGCTATCAGAAGGAAGCACGATCGCGTCGGCAGAGGCTCCCGGCGTAACACGCACCTCCAGCCTTCCTGCCTGATCGGCCAGCTTCAATATCGAAGCTGCAGAAGGCTGCGCCGGGCGAGGCCTTGCCATCAGCGCTTGCGGACGAATTCGGCGCGCAGGACGAGCCCCTTGATGCCTTCATAGCGGCAGTCGATTTCCTGCGGGTCGTCGGTCAGCTGGATCGACTTGATCAGCGCTCCGCGTTTCAGCGTTTGCCCGGCACCCTTCACGGTCAGGTCCTTGATCAGCGTTACCTGATCGCCATCCGCGAGAAGATTGCCCACGGCATCGCGAACCTCGATCTGGTCAGCCTGCTGCCTCTTGCGCTCCAGCTCACTTGCTGGAAGCCATTCGCCACTATCCTCGTCGTAGACATATTCATCGTCAGTCATGCGTAATCCCATTATCTGTGTCTGAATGCATCCATACGTAATGGACTGAGGTAAAGCCAATCAACACAGATATGCTAACGTTGCCCTTGCATCGTCCAAACGGCCGCTTCCCACCGAGCAGAGGCTAGGAGCAGACTGACTGCAAACGGCCCCAATTTCGTCATTCGAGAAAGAGTTCGCATTCAAGGTATCAAGCGACAGACAGAGTCCGCATGATCTCTTCTTTACGTGACGGATGATACCCGCCGCCTCGGTCATATCTGCTGGCACTCAGCCATCCCTCCAGAGAAAGATATCCGAAAATCCGATTAGGCCGTCGAACAGCGCCGACACGATCAGGGACTGCTTGCAATGCACCTGATAGCGTTCGCGCGCCATTTTCAGGTGCTGGATCACTGTCTCGGTTCCGATGCCCAGTATAATTGCTGTCTCCGCGGCAGTCTTGCCGCGGGCGACCCAGAGTACACATTCGCGCTGGCGGTCGGTCAACATCGGAGGCGTCCGTTCGGAACCTTCTCCGCCAAGGCCTAATGCACAACTGAGCGCAAGCGCGCCGATTGCTTCAGCGAGCGACAGCAGTTCGACCGGTAGCGAACGGT
Source organism: Qipengyuania sp. B-5 (assembly GCF_056857815.1). Lineage (NCBI taxonomy): Bacteria > Pseudomonadati > Pseudomonadota > Alphaproteobacteria > Sphingomonadales > Erythrobacteraceae > Qipengyuania > Qipengyuania sp. B-5. Next base: position 139,414 of record NZ_JBSXNU010000054.1, read on the forward strand.
CAGGACCCACGGCGAAGGTGCAGTCTCCCTGCGCCAGGCCGGGAAGATGACGCGGCACGGTGAACCCGTCGCCGATCCCACATTCCCGCCCGACCCGAAGCATTTGTCGGTCGCCTCTGGTGAGCGGGATCAGGTCATCGAGCGATTCCCAAGCGAAACCGATGAAGGTCTTGTCGCACGCTCGGCGCACGGGATCTTGGCCCGCGAGTTCGAAGCCGACATAGACCTTTGCCCATTCTTCCGGATAGTCATGCAACAGGATACCTGGTGGGGCCCCGGCTTGCGTCCGGAATTCCAGGTTCAGCGCGAAATGATCGAAGCCAAGTATGCGGGAATACTTCCTGAGTGCCTCGTTGAGTCCTGTGGTGGATTCAACATCGATGAGTTCAGTGGCGAATTCCTCAGCAAGATACGCATACATGGCCGTGACCGTTCGATTGGTCCGGCGCCAGCCAACACGCCGCAACCAAATCGCCTGCTGGTGGCCGGTTTGGGCGGCTTCAATCCGCCTGACCGGCATTTTCATTAGCGACCCCAGGGGTTCGATTTATCGAAACGTGACAACTCAAGTCATTCACACTTCAGTATAAAGACCATAGCGCCGAGAATAATTTTGAAAAGTCTGGGCAATCACTTGTGTGCCCCGGCATTGGAGGGAGCGCCGGAAAGTCTTTTCTCATTTCTCGCGGAACCGCCCCATCAAAAGTTGCCGGTAACCGCCGTCAGCAAAGTAGCGCGCGTCGGAGAGGAGCCGCTGAATTCGGCGGCGGAGAGACGAGGACTTCCATTCGACGGCCCGGTACTGACCGCTGTCGCCAAAGCCGAGTGCTGCTGCAAGATCGCGCATTGTGGGCACCGGATCGGATGTGCTTCCTGCAAGGTCCAGGACCTGCAGCATGAGGTCGAGCCGATGCCGTTGGTAGATAGTTGGAAGGAGGCCTGTTGCAGGCGGCAATTGTCCGGCCTTCGCCTGCCAGCCATGAAACGACGAAATGGCCTCCAGCCGAATCTGCAGGCACCGATCGCCAGGAACAAGATAGCCCGGCTGGCCCGTAGTTTTCGCCTCTAATAAGATCATCCGGTGACGGGAGGCCGTTCCGTCCAGCACCACATGGCGACCCTCTCTACCGTGGTGATCGGCAACCACTTTGCAGGCGGCAAATGCTTCCGCGATCCGGGGGCAGATCTCAATCGCTCCCTGCAAGATAATGATGCTGGCGGTGACTTGCGCACTCCAGAAGGCTGGCGCAACGCTGCAGTTCGATGCTGGATCGCACGGGAAATTCGAGGCCCCATGACCGCGCCATCCGTCGCGAAGCCGAGGCCGGCACCGGATTTCCATTCCGACAGCACAATTGGTCGTATTGCTCTTTATACATCGCATTTCGGCGCAGGAATTCCTGCGCGAAATCCGGAAAGTCGCGCGCGCCAGACTGGCCGTCGTCTTTGCTGGTTCGATCCATGAGACTCCTCCTTTCCGACTGCGCTTTCTAGCTTCGGCCAGCAGGCAACGGCATCCTGAGGCCAGAGGAGTAAGCTCCCCAGTTCAGGGCATAATCCTGGCGCCGGAATGGATGTAGTTGGCGCTTGCATCCCTAGGTTGGCTGCGCCACTCTTCTTCGGCGCGGCCTTGAATGCTGGCACCGTCCGCGTGGAATTCTCCGCCAGACATCAAGCACGCCGGTCCGACCAGGCCCGGCGGCCCAACCGGTCAAAGAGCGATAGCTCTGGACGGCGGCACGACACTGGAACCTGCAATCCCTCGGCCAGAAGGGCCGGCAGGAGTGCGGCTGCCACCTTTCACAAAGCATGTCCCTGAATGCCGTCGTCGGGCGGCCCGAGGACACACCACCGCGCGATGTCCGTAATCGCGACGAAACTCGCTGTTCGAAGGCCGTCCCATCGAAGATTCTCGAAACTCTGTACCGCACAGAACACGGGCGCCTGCTGGCCTATTTGTCCTGCAAGGTCGGAAACGAGCAAGCGAAAGACCTTGCGCAGGAAGTCTTCCTGCGCGCTGCCGCAAGCGATCAGATCGATCGGTTGCGAAACCCCTGCGCTTTCCTGTTCCGGATCGCGCGCAACATCCTCATCGACCGGGCTAGGAGGCAATCGTGTCGGCTAAATCCCTTGCCGTTGTTCGAAGGTTGCGATGTCGCGCAAACCGGCGGGCAAGAAGAACACTTGCATGCACAGGACCTAGAAACGTTCTTCGAGCAATCCCTTGCACGGCTTCCTGAAAAGACCGCCCGCATTTTCGCGATGAACAGGATCGAGCGGAAGTCGTACCGCGAGATCCACGAGGAGTTGGGGATCGCTCTGGCGACGGTCGATTATCACATGATGAAAGCCCTCTGCCATCTGCGCGCGCAGATGGATGCCTGTCTCTGACCAAAATTAATTTCAATTGAAACTAAGGTGATCGCGCTACTTTGCGTCTTCATCCCTGCACCGGCGCGACCGGCTGATCAGGGAGATGACAATGAAAATCGAAATCCGCGCGATAACATGCCTCTTGGCCGGAACCGCTCTCGCAACCTTGCCCGCCCCCCTGCTGGCACAGGATGAAGCGCAATCGAGCAAAAACGCAGACAGTCCCGATCCGGAAACACAAACTTCGGATAACGACCCGATTGTCGTGACCGGAACGCGCATCAGAGGCGCCCGCGCGATCAGCGAGACAATTTCTCTCGATCGCGAGACGATCGTCGATGCCGGACAGATCGATCTTGGTGAGGCGATCCGCTCGTTGCCACAGAATTTTTCGGGAGGTCAAAACCCCGGTGCGGGATCGGGTGCCGGTCTCGTCAACCAGAACATCAACTCGGCCTCGTCCGCCAACCTTCGCGGTCTCGGACCGGATGCTACGCTGACGCTGCTGAACGGGCACCGATTGCCTTACAATTCGGCTTTTCAGGGAGTCGATATCTCCGCGATCCCGCTGGCTGCGGTCGACCGGGTGGACGTCGTACCTGATGGGGCGTCAGCTCTCTACGGTTCTGACGCAGTGGGGGGTGTCATCAATGTGGTCCTCCGCCGCGACTTCGACGGCATCGCAACGTCGGCGCAGCTTGGTGTCTCGACCGATGGCGGCAATTTCCGCCAGCAGGCCGACATTGTCGCCGGCACCACTTGGAGCGGAGGAGGCTTCATGGTCGCCTACGATTTCGCGAACAACTCGGAGATCGAAGCGCGTCAGCGCAGCTATGCATCGGGCCTGCTGCCTGCGACCTCCCTCTACCCAGCCATAGCGAGGCATGCTGTCACTCTCGCCGCGCATCATGATATCGCTCCGGGCGTCGAACTTGCCCTCGATGCCCTCTACTCCAGGCGCACTTCGAGCTTTCTTGCCGGCACACCGGCGCTTGAAATCGCCCGCGATCCTTCGCTCGAAGGCTATACCCTCGCGCCATCGGCGCTGATCGACATCGGGTCGGGATGGGAGGGCCGGGTGCTCGGCGTTTTCGGACGCGATCGCACACGGTATCGGACGACCTTTTCGCCAGCGGACGGCCCGTCGCGAGGGGCTAGCGGTCGTTACTTCAACGAAGTCGCCTCGCTCGAAGCCGGTGCGGAAGGTCCGCTCTTTGCGTTTCCTGGCGGCGATGCACGCCTCGCGGTCGGTCTCGGCCTGCGCAACACCAGCCTCGACTACGAAGCGGTCGAGACAACCCGCAGCTTCGCCTTCGACGTCACGCAGCGCGCCCGTTTCGCTTATGCCGAACTCTACCTGCCGCTGGTATCCGCATCGAACGACATCGGAGGCATCGACCAACTCACCCTTTCGGGCGCTGTTCGGTACGAAGACTATCCCGGCCTCGACAGCCTGGCCGTTCCGCGTATTGCCGCCACCTATTCCCCGGTAGAAGGCCTGAGCCTGCGAGGAAGCTGGGCTCGCTCTTTCAAGGCACCGACACTCTACCAGCAATATGTCGCCTACGAGACAATTCTGTTGCCGGCATTCTTCTTCGGTGCCGGTACTGGTTCGGAAACGGTCCTTTATGCATCGGGCGGAAATCCCGAGGTCCAACCGGAGCGGTCGCGTAGCTGGACCGCCGGTATCGAGTGGAGCCCCAAGGGTGCTGAAAATCTCCTTCTGTCGGCGACCTGGTACGACATTGATTATGATGAACGGGTAACAGTTCCGATTGCCGGATCGATCGGCGCTGCCTTCAGCAATCCGGGCTACGCGGATATTATTGATCGGTCGCCCGATGCCGAGTCGCTTGTCGATCTGATAGCGGGCGCACCCTTCGGCCTTGAAAACTTTACCGGAGCGCCTTTCGACCCGGCAGATGTCGTCGCCTTCGTCGACAATCGGAACATCAATGTTGCCGCCTGGGCCGTTCGGGGAATCGATGCCAGGATCGCATGGAGCAGAGCCTTCGGCGATGACCAGAGCATCGGCTTCGACGTGGCCGGGACCTGGATCGACAGCAGCCAGCAATTGAGTGAACATTTGCCAGAGGTCCAATTGGCAGGAGTGGTCTTCAATCCGCCGCGCTATCGCGCGCGCGGCGCGGCACGATATCGCGCCGGACCTTTGCGAGCCAATCTCGCGGTGAACTATATCGGGGTCTTGGAAGACCGGCGGTTCGCCGAGGTTCAGCGGCTGTCCCCTTCGGCGACGGTCGACCTCGGCCTGAGCTATGCGATCATCGCCGGAGAAGATCGTGATCCCGGTCTCGAGATATCGCTGACAGTCCAGAACCTGTTTGACGATGAGCCCCAAATCATCGGACAATCCGGACCGACCGATACGCCCTATGATGCGACAAACTACTCTCCGATCGGGCGGTTCGTGGCTGTAGGTCTCCGGAGGAAGTGGTGATGAGTTTGCTCCTCGCCGCAGCCTTTGCCCAGACGATCGTGCCGACCGCCGATATCCCGGCCCGAACAGGCGATCCTTGCGCGAGCATAGCCGACAACAGCGCAGGCAGTCCGTACCAGCCACGTACGATCACCCTCGAAGACCAGCTGACGATCACCGATATCGGGCGCTACATGCCCGACCCGACGCCGAGCCCGTTCGGCTTCTCGCCGGACGGTGAGAAGGTCGCGGTCCTCGTGCTCACTGCCGACCCCGATGCGAATGCCTACTGCCTCCGGCTTCTGGTCATGCCGACCGAAGGCGAAGGCGACATCATCGAGATCGATCGCGGAGGCGAATTCATATTCGACGACTTCCCGCTCCGCGACTTCATGACGGTGCGGGCGGGCTGGACCAAACCGTATTCTCCGCGCTGGTCGCCGGATGGCAGCAAGATCGCGTTCCTGAGGCGCGAGGAGCAATCGACGCAGGTCTGGCTTGGGAATCCCGATGGCAGGGACGACGCAAGGCAATTGTCCTCGCTGCAGGATAACGTCGATGCTTTCGCCTGGACGCCTGATGGCAGCGGCATAGTCGTGGCAAGCCGCCCGGACATCAGGCGCGAAGCCGAGGCGATCGCCCGGGAGGGGCGGCGTGGCTTCCTGTTCGACCACCGTTTCGCGCCGCAGTTCGCCGACTATCCGGTTCCCACCGGACATGCCGAATACACCTATACGCTCGTGTCGCTCGACGACGGATCCGAACGCGAAGCGACCCTTGAAGAACGAAGCTTACTTGCGCCTCCAAGACCGGCAGACATTCCCGAGAGCGCGCGCGCATACAGGCCGGGCCCGGATGGCCATGCGGCGTGGCTCGAACCCAAATTTCCAGAGCGGATCGTCAGTCCGACACGGCTTGTCATCGCCTTGCCGCACGGTACGCGGCGTCAATGCGACAGCCTGGAGTGCGAAGGAATTCGCGACCTGTGGTGGTCCACCGAAGGAGGGGGTCTGTTCGCCCAACAGGTGACCGGTTGGGCCACCAGCAGGAGCGCGTTGCTGCGATGGGACGTCGACGCCCCTTCGCCGCGCAGAGTCCTCGAGACCGACGATGCCGTGGTCGGCTGCAGCCCGCTAGGTGCAGAGCTCGTGTGCCTGCGCGAGGGTAGTGTGCAGCCGCGCAGGATGGTCGCGATCGATATGACATCAGGAGCAGAGCGGATCGTGTTCGATCCCAATCCGCAGCTTCGCGCGATCCGCTATGGTGAGGTGCGCCGCTTTCGCTTCCGCAATGCCTTTGGAGTCGAGACCTTTGCAGATCTCGTCCTCCCACCCGATCACCGGCCAGGCGAGCGGCATCCGCTCGTGGTCGTCCAGTATTCGAGCCATGGCTATCTGCGCGGCGGAACCGGCGACGAGGTTCCGGTCCATCCGCTCGCGGCGCGCGGCTTTGCCGTCCTCAGTTTCGACAGGCCTTCCTTTCTGCCGGAAGGAATGGCGGCCACGCGCGAGGCAGACATGCGCAACGGCGGCCGAGGCGACTGGGCGGACCGGCGCCAGGTTCTCTCGTCGCTCGAAATGGCTGTGGAACATGCCCTTGCGACAGGCGCGGTCGATCCAGAACGAATGGGCATCAGTGGATTCAGCGACGGGGGCGGGACGGCGCAATTCGCGATGGTGAACTCGGATCTTTTCAAGGCGGCATCGATGGGTTCGTGCTGCGAAGACATGTACTCCTTCGCGCTCGCTCCGGGCCCGGTCTTCGCGGATCAGCTACGTGAACGCGGCTACCGCTATTTCGAACCCGGCATGGAAGAATTCTGGCGACCGATGTCGCTTATCCTGAATGCGGACAACATCGACATTCCCTTGCTCCTGCAGATCGGGGATAGCGAATATGAAGGTGCGCTCGACGTGGTCGAGGCCTGGAAGGACCGCGGTAATCCCATCGAGCTCTATGTCTTTCCTGACGGACCACATTTGAAATGGCAGCCCGCTCACCGCGAGGCGCTCTACCAAAGAAACGTGGAGTGGTTTGAATTCTGGCTGGCCGACAAGCGCAATTGCGATTCGACGCGCGACGCGCAGTACGAGCGGTGGCTGGCTATGCGAGGCGCACCAGACCGCGAGGATCTCACATGCGCGGCGCCCTACTAACCGGTCCATGAGCGTGCCCAGTTCTCCGCTTCCAGCAAGTCGAGCAATCGGCTTATAGTGGCTCCGCTCACCTTGTGATCGGCGTGAAGTGCCTCTTCGACCGCGATACGATCGATGACGCCCTCCGCCGCAAGAAGACCGTCGAGCAGTCTCTCCGCGATCACTGCGCGATTACGCTGGAATGCAGCGCGAATGAAGCTGTCGGGACCGGCCTTGGACGTCCGCACAAGAACGGTTTGGGGCAAGGTTTCGCTGAACGCGCGCCGCGCCAGGGCGCGATTGCGTCCGCCATGCGCCCATTGCCAGGTCGGCACCGCAAGGCAGAATTCGACCAGCGGTTGGCTCGCCAGTGGAGAAAAACGCGGCAGAGAAGTCGCCGTGCCATGGATATGGTTCTGGCCATGCATGATCAGCAGGAGGTGATCCTGCCATCCTGTCCGCTTTCCCTGCCCCGCTATTGGCCAGGGCGTCAGTGCCGGGCTTTCAGGCGCCGCCGCATCCCCATTCAAAAAGCTGTCATCCGGTGGCCAGAGGGCCGACGATCGTCGAGCGAGCAACCGCCGGAACGTCGCACGCAGCATCGTTGGCACGGAGCAGCCGGTGACGCGGCACATGTCCAGCAAGGTCGCAAAAGACCCTTTTCCGGGACCCTCGTCACGCATCCGGTCGACCAGTGGTGCCGCGGAATGAAGGAAGCAGAACAGATTGTCGCCGCCGTTCCCGTCGAAGACCACTTCCGCGCCGAGTTCGGCCATTGCGTCGCAAAGCACTCTATCGAGAACCGTGAGGAAGGCGCGCCGGCCGGGTCGGGGAAGGCCTGCAGAAGCAGATTGCGCGGGATCGAACAGCAGCGGGTCATAAAGCCGCTGCGTGAAGCGTGCAGCGCATGCTTCGGCCACCGCCCGGGCATAGGGGATTTCATCGCCGCTCGGATCGGCGGTCGCGACGCTGACGCAGCCGAACTGCTTGCCCGCTCGACAGGCAGCTGCACAGATGAGCGAGGAATCGACACCGCCCGAGGCAGCCACGGCGTTATGTCCGAAAAGCTGCATCCAGCTACCAATGACACTGACGCTGAGGTGATGCAGTTCTTCGGCATGCTCTTCGAATGTCAGCGACGAATTTCGCTTCGCGAAATCCTCTGCCCTCCACAGCTGTGTATCTGACTGAGACGGGCCGGCCCGGACAAGGGCGCCCGGCACCAACTCGTCGATGCAAGCAAGACAAGTCTTTCGCTGGCGGAGCTCCGGTCTGCGAAGGTGTGCTGCTAACATCTTGTACGAAACTTCCGGGCGCTTGCTGGTGCATTGGCCGAAGAGACCGGGGTCACTGGCCAACAGCAATGTGTCTCCAAGTACCTGCCGATATACCGGCAATAGCCCAGAGGTATCGGCCATGATCGACCAGCGTCCATCGGACTGATCGCGGACCGCAAGCAGATAAGCCCCCCAGAAATTTTCAAGGAGGAAGCTTGCCAGTTCGGCAGGGTTCGCATGGCGGGCTGCGAAGACCTCTCCATGGCGGGCTGGCGCCGACGGGGTGCGAGAGAACACATGCCCGAGAACGATTCCGGCAGCGCCGCCATCAAGGAGTGGCACATCCTTTCCGACCCACAGCGAGGCACGCGACGTGGACAGTCCGGCTGGATCTGGCGCACGCAGCACCTCGCCGCCGGCAGTTCCATGCAAAGGAAGCGCGAGGATGAACGCGATTTGCCTCACAGGACAAGGATAGGGCGATAGCGCCGCACTTCTTCGACACTGTCCGAGAGCACGTCCGCGCCATGCTGGACCCAGCAATGCGCGGCGAAAGGCGCTGTCTTGACGCCGATCACCAGCTGGGACCTGCAATCCCTGATAGCCAGGTTCAGGGCCAGAGCGATCGAGCGCGGAAGGCATCGATCGGCTGCCGTGCGAATAAGCCGTGCCTGTTCGAAAGCGCGCACGCAGGCCCGCGCGGCGACGTCCATCCTTATCGAACTGCCCGCCCGAGTCTCAAGGACCGCATGCGTTTCATGGAGAACGGCACATAGCGATGTAGCGGCGAGCCGTTGTTCAACACGGCGCTGCATCCATAGAGCCCTTGCGACTTCGCCAAGCCGGAATCGCCCATCTTCCATATCGGGCGAAGACCTCAGCGGTTCGGACCATTGGTCAGGACGCGGCAGGGCAGCTGGCTGAAACCAGTATGGAGAATTCTCTTCCTCCATACTTCTGATCAGCTCGTCATTGCGCGCTTCTGGCAGGCAGAAATACCGGTCGTGCGTGATATCGAGAAAAACCAGCTGGCGATCGATCCGGCACCACGCCACCTCCCCCTGCTCGATTTCGGAAATATCCATCTTCGACGCAAACTGCGGGGCGCCGCAATCGACAGGGCGCCCCGCATTTGGTCAGTCGTCGGCCATGCCGGTGAGATAGTTGAGGCGTCCACCGCTTCCATCCTGGTCGAAAATGGCGACGCCCTTGGTTTGGAGCGAAGCCTTTCCAAGATCGATGACCTTCGGCTCCTTGCGTTCAGGGGTGCTCATGGCATTTCTCCTTGTTTGCTGGCGCGACTCCAATCGGTCGCTGCATCAAGGTGATTGGCCCTTTTGCAAGATGCTATTTTATAATCGGAATATATCGCTCGCCCGCATCGAACGGCCGTCGAACCGACTTTGCACACATCCTCAGACGGACACGCCGATACCATTAGCGAGCATGGACATACGTGCTGCGGCCCGCTCGCCCATCGGCCAGGATCAACCCATTGCCTCGGTAATCAAGCGAGGCCGGGTTTTCAGACGCTCTTCGCCCTATTCGGCTCTTGCCGATCTACTTCGAACGTTCCTTCTGGCTTTCGCGAAGGCGCGATCGCTGGCGACAAACCGCTCGAGCATCGGCGCGATGAGATCGACCGGCGCGGGGGCATCCTGAGTGCTTCCGCCGTTCATGACCGCGGCATATTCGGTCAGGGCGCGATGCAGCCGTGCAGGTATTTCGATCGTCAGCTTGACCGGTTTCTCATCGGTGATGTCGGTGAGCTTGAGCCGGGTCATCATCTGGCCTCAAGCACGATATCGCGCGTCACCAGCACGCGCACGGGATAGCCGGGACGGATGGTCAGCGTCGGGCGGATATTGAGCTCACGCGAGACCACCTGCTCGCCAGCACGACCGACACTGTCCTGACTACCTCGGCGAAAGGCGCGCGCCAGATCGCTGTCGCTGCCCGAGCCCAGTTCACTGCCGACGCCGAGCAGGCTCGAAACCAGTGCGGCCTTGAGCACCCCGCCCCAGTGATAATCGACGCCGTCTTCGAGCCCGGCATAGCCAGAGGGGTCCGCGGCAGGCTGGCGCTCGAGGACGAGCGATCGCCCGTCGGGCAGGATCAGCCGGTTCCACGCCAGCAGCACCCGCCGCTGACCAAAGCCGACGTTCGATTCATAATCGCCAATGAGGCGCGACCCTTGCGGGACGAGCAAGCGCCGGCCTGTTGCGCTGTCATAGACATTCTCGGTGACCTGGGCGGTGACGAGGCCGGGCCGGTCTGAGCGGATCCCGGTGATGAGGGCGGCGGGAATGACCGAACCGGCCTGCAGGAACGGGCCGGACGGCGCCGCGCTCAGGCGTTCGGGAGCGACGGTCCGGCGCTCCGCCGGTCGATCGAGAAAGCCCGGTGCATCCAGAGCTGGCACCTTGGGTCCGGCCGGTCCTGCAAGCTGCGCCGTATCCGGCACTGCTGGCTCAAGACCAGCCGCAGGCGCACCGCCGCCGAAGAACAGGCGACTGCCCCGCGCCGCCTCGCGTTCCTGTTCGATGCGCTGACGCGCGGCCTCTTCCGGGCTAATCCCCTGCGACGGCGGCGGTGACTGCCCCCCGACAGGTGGCAATTCCGCGACAGCGCCGCGATCCTGCGCATCGAGGATGGGCTTGCCGAGATCGCCGGGGAGCGGAGGTCCAAGCCTCGGCACCTGCGAATAGTCCCTCGGCGCAGAAGCCAAACCGTCTGCCACCGCCACGCTTTCGGTATTGAACAGCTCATCCGCGGCATCCTGCGATGCCGGCTCCAGCGCATAGAGCAGCGCTGTGCCGACCACAGCAAGACCGGCGGCACCCGCGATAGCGACAGCCTTGCGCGACAGCCGCACGACGCGCGGCCCTTCGCCGCGCAAACTGGTGATGGATTCGGCATCGGGCGGAGCGGCGAGCGTCTCTTCCTCGCTCATGAGCCGGGCCGCCCGCGATTGGTGATTGTCACCCGCTTCTGCCGGCGCCCTGCCCCGAGACGCAATTCGGCTTTGCGGAACAACCTGTCGACGATCAGGTAGCGGCCCGAAACGCGGTAATTGACCAGTTCGGCTGCGCCTTCTTCGCCAATCACGAAAAAGGGCGGCATCTCGCCCTGCGCGATGTCCGGCGGGAATTCGACCAGCGTACGCCGGCCGTCATCGAAAACGCGCAGCGGACGCCAGGCGGGTCTGTCGCCCGACAGCCGGTAGTCGAAATTGAGATTCTCGAGCGTGAAGCCATCGGCAACCGGCGCGGCCAGTGCCGCCTCGGTCCGGGACCTGCGGAGCGCGATCAGCTCGTCCTGCGGATACGACCAGCTGACCGAAGCCATATAGACACGCGAACTGGCGCGCAGTTCGATATGATAGGTGCGCCGGTCCGTATTGATCACGAGATTTGTCGTAATGTCGGGCCGGGTCGGCTTGACGAGGATATGCACCCGCTGCGTCGCGGCAGTCCCGCTCAACGTGTCGCCGATCATCCAGCGGACCGTATCGCCCGCTGCAACCGGTCCGGGGCCGACCAGCGTCTCGCCTTCCTGCAAAGCGATATCGGTTACCTGACCGGGCTTGGCATAGACCTGGAAGAGCGCGCCTTCACTATAGGCATAGCGCTGGATCGCGTTCTCGAAGCCGGCATTGCCGGGCTCGACCCGCGCCGAAGCGTTCGCCGCTCCCACCTGCTCCTCGGGGCCAGGAGCGGGGGAGCGGCGCGCGGCAGTGGGGGATGCCTGCCGCGAGATTATTTCGTGGAGGAACGTCGGAGCACCGGGCGAACGGACCATGGCAGAAAATGCCAGGTGCATGGCCGATGCGCCCGGTGCCGGGGTCGCGGACGCCGGAGGAGAGAGCGCCAGCGAGGCGGCACCGATCAGGCCGGGCAGGCCTGCGCGAAAGATACGATATGAGCGGGACATCAGCCGAGCTCCTTTGACCAGTTGATGGAGGTGACGAAGATTCCCAATGGATTCCTGGTGAGCGCATCGGGATTGGTGGGCGGTTGCACTGTGACACCGAGGATCGCGGTCCAGCGGGTCGTTTCGGCGAGGCTGCCATCACGGTAGCGGCGTTCGACCCAGGCCACCCGGAAGCTTCGCGGCGACGCGCGGATTACGCTGGCGACATCGACCGCGACCTGTTCGCGACCGATCATGGCGAAGGGATCGTTGGCGCGCGCGTAGTCGTTGAGCGCCAGCGCACCCTTGTCGCTCGCGAAGTCGTAGGCCCTAAGCCAGTTGTCGCGCACTACGATCGGATCGTCGGGAATGGCCCGGACATGCTCGATAAACCGTGCGAGGTGGAAAGCGATCTGCGGGTCGGTCGGCGCGAAGTCGGCATTGGCAGGCGCAACGCTGCGCGCTTCGCCAAGCTTGTCGACTTCGACCACCCACGGGACGATGGTGCCGCGCGCATTCTGCCAGATGAGACCGCCGGTCAGCGCCGCCGACAGGCCGAGCGCGCCGAAAAAGGCGTAGCGCCAACTGCGTGCCTGTACGCGGGCAGAACCGATGCGCTCGTCCCAGACCTGCGCCGCGCGCTGGTAGGGCGTCTCGGGTTGCGGCGTCCTGCCGTACCGGATCGAGGGGCGTTTGAACATGAGGGGTCAGTCCTTCTCTTGCGTGTCGATGGAAGCCCCGGCGCCGTGGCCGTCGCCGGCACGCACGGTATGCGCGGCCAGCGACGCTGAATGACCAAGGCTCTGGCGCTGCTTCATGGAACGGGCCCAGGCAGGCGGACCGCTGTCGGGGGACAGATCCGGCGACGTGGTGCCGGGTGCAGGCACGATGCGACCGCCCATATTGGCGACCGAAGTGCGCGCGCCTTGGCGGAAATTGCTTCTGACGCCCTCCGCGGCCTTGCGCAGCGGCGACATCGCAGCGCCTGCCGTCGCGCGCCCGACCCCGGCTATACCGCCCGCAACAGCCGCGCCGCCGCTCTTGCCGGCAGACCCGGTCGCATAGGCCATGGTCGCCCCACCCGCGGCGCGCGGCGCGCCACGGGCAACCGACGATGCTGCACTGGCAACCGCTCCCCCGGCAAGCTTGGCTCCGGCGACACCTCCCACGGCAGCACCGCCAGCAAGCAAAGCCGTGCCTGCTGCTGCGCCCGCTCCCAATTGCGGGCCGCCCGCCACGATGCCGTTGGCAATCCCGGGGCCGAATATACCCAGACCGAGCAGGGTAAGGCTCGCGAGAACGATGGCGAGCGCATCCTCGATGGTCGGCTCGCCGGGAATGGCGCTGGTGAACTCGGCGAACAGGGTCGAGCCGATGCCGATGATGACCGCGAGAACCAGCACCTTGATGCCCGAGGAAACGACATTGCCGAGCACGCGTTCGGCGAGGAAGGCGGTCTTGCCGAACAGCCCGAAGGGGATGAGAACGAAGCCAGCAAGCGTGGTGAGCTTGAACTCGATGAGAGTGACGAAGAGCTGGATTGAAAGGATGAAGAAGGCGATGATCACCACTGCCCAGGCGACGAGCAGGATCACGATCTGGAGGAAGTTTTCGAAGAAGCCGACATAGCCCATGAGGTCGGCGATCGACTCGATCAGCGGCCACGCCGCATCGATCCCGACCCGGGCGACGCGCCCCGGCTGCAGCAGGTCGGCAGCGCCAAGCCCCGACCCGCTGGCCTTAAGGCCTAATCCGGCAAAGCTCGCGAATACGATGTTGGCGAGCGCGCTCCAGTTGCCGATGATGTAGGCGAAGATGCCGACGAAAAGTGTTTTCCTGACGAGCCGAGCGATGATGTCTTCGTTCTCGCCCCAGCTCCAGAACAGCGCAGCGAGCGTCACATCGATGACGATCAGCGTGGTCGCGATGAAGGCGACTTCGCCCGACAGTAGTCCGAAGCCGCTGTCGATATAGCGCGAGAAGATCGCGAGGAAGCGATCGACGACGCCGGTGCCGCCCATGTCAGTCCTCCCCTCGCTGTTCGCCATCGGGAAATGACATCGCGAGGGCCGCCACGGGCGGCGTCGTCGAGACATCGAGCCTGGAATAGGCCTCGGGGTGATCGACGCCGAAGAAGCGTCGGCGCTTTTCGGCCCAGGCCGCGCGGCAATCGGGCGAAGACAGCGCCAGTTCACCCATATCTGCACAGGCACGCAATTGTGCTGGCAGCGGATCGCCATCGGGCACCCAGACCTCTCTGACCGGCTCCGGATGTGCAGCAAGCTCCTCGCGCATCTGCACGAGCGTCATGGCGACAGCGAGGCCGACGAAGACGGCCGCACCAACCCGCGCGAGGAGCTTGCTATCCACGAGCGCTTACTCGCCGCCCGGAGCGGTGCCGGGGCGCTCACCAAGGAAGCGCCTCAGCTGTTCACGCGCCTGTGCCTTGGCCGCCGCGCGCTCGGCGGCATCGAGCGCCTGTGCCCGGCCCAGCGCCGCCAGCGTCGCGGTGAGGTCGGCCAATTGCCGTGCCTGGAGGGCGAGCAGCTGGTTGCCTGCCTGAGCCGCCTGCAGTGCGCCGGTGGCGGACTGGCTGGCGCTCACGAGCTCGTTCACCGCCGTGCGAGAACCCTCGATATTGGCGACCGCGCCGGCCTGCACCTTGAGTGCATCTTCGAAGGCCGCAACGCTGTTCTGCCAGCGTGCTTCGGCACCATCGACCATTGCCTGCTGCGAGGCACCGAGCGGAACATTCTTGTACTGCTGGTCAAACGCCGTCTCGATCTCGCGGACATCAAAGGCAATGCGCTGCGCCTGCTGCAGCAATTGCTGTGTCTGCCTGATCTGGTCCTGCAAGGGCTGGAGCACCGTCAACGGCAGCCTCTGCAGATTTTTCGCCTCGTTGATGAGTGAGTTCGCCTGGTTCTGCAGCATGCGGATCTGGTTGTTGATCTGCTCCAGCGTGCGCGCGGCGGTCAGCACGTTCTGGGCATAGTTCGAAGGGTCGTAGACTATGCCTCCGAACTGCGCCTGTGCCGGAACCGATACGACAGCGCTCGCGCTGGCGGCGGCGAGCGCCGTTCCGGCGGCGAAGTCATGGAGAAGTTTACGCAAGGTCATGGGAGGTCTCCTTCCTGGGGGCTGGGGGAATCGGAACGACGGGCATCGGGGCCAAGCAGTTCGGCAGCCCAGTCGAGGCCGCGATGACGCAGCCAGGCAGCGGCAAAGCCGCTGCGCCCGTCGCTTTCGACGATGCGCGAGATGGCAAGCTGGTCGCCCTTCGAAGAGGCAGCGGTAAAAGCCAGCGCGACCTCGCCGAGGCCCAGTTCGAACAGGCGATTGCCGCGCGCGGACTGGCAGTAATAGTCGCGCCTGGGCGTCGCGCGACTGAGGATGTCGATCTGGCGGTCGTTGAGGCCGAAGCGGCGATAGATCGCGAGGATCTGCGGCTCCATCGCGCGCTCATTGGGCAGGAAGATGCGGGTCGGACAGCTCTCGATGATTGCGGGCGCGATTGCCGAACTCTCGATATCGGCCAGGCTCTGCGTCGCGAAGACGACGCTCGCATTCTTCTTGCGCAGCGTCTTGAGCCATTCGCGCAATTGCGCGGCAAAAGCCGGACTGTCGAGCACGAGCCAGCCTTCGTCGATGATGATCAGCGTCGGCGAGCCATCAAGCCGCCCCTCGATCCGATGGAAAAGATAGGACAGGACCGCCGGGGCAGCAGCCGAACCGGTCAGGCCTTCGGTCTCGAAGGCCTGGAAGCTGGCGTGGCCGAGGTGCTCGGTTTCAGCGTCGAGCAGCCGCCCGAAGGGGCCGCCGATGCAATAGGGGGCGAGCGCCTGCTTCAGCGCCTGCGATTGCAGCAGGACGGCCAATCCTGTCAGCGTACGCTCTGCCACCGGAGCCGTGCTGAGCGAAGAGAGCGCCGACCAGAGATGGTCCTTGGTCACCGGATCGACCGTTACGCCCTCTGCGGCGAGGATTGACTGCAACCATTGGGTTGCCCAATTGCGCTCCCCCGGTTCGTCGATCCTTGCCAGCGGCTGCAAGAGAACAGCTTCTTCGCTGTCGTCAGCAAGGCTCGAACCCAGGTCCTGCCAGTCGCCGCCGCACGCAAGCGCGGCGGCGCGGATCGAGCCGCCGAAGTCGAACGCGAAGACCTGGGCCCCGCCATAGCGCCGGAACTGCATCGCCATCATAGCGAGCAGCACTGACTTGCCCGCCCCGGTCGGGCCGACGACGAGGCTGTGCCCGACATCGCCGACATGGAGTGCGAAACGAAACGGGGTCGATCCTTCCGTCCTGGCGTAGAACAGCGGCGGCGCATCGAAATGAATGTCGCGCTCCGGTCCCGCCCAGACTGCCGACAGCGGCAGCATATGCGCAAGGTTCAGCGTCGAGATCGGAGGCTGGCGCACGTTGGCATAGACATGGCCGGGCAGCGATCCGAGCCAAGCCTCGATCGCATTCATGCCCTCGGTAACACAGGTGAAATCCCGTCCCTGGACGATCTTTTCGACCAGCCGCAGCTTCTCTGCAGCGAGCGCGGGGTCTTCGTCCCACACGGTCACGGTCGCCGTGACGAGCGCCATACCGACATGGTCCGCGCCCAGTTCCTGCAATGCCGTATCGGCGTCGTCGGCCTTGTTCGCCGCATCGGTGTCGACGAGCACCGAGGCCTCGTTCGTCATCACTTCCTTGAGGATGGCAGCGACCGACTTGCGCTTGGCGAACCACTGCCGGCGGATCTTTGAGAGCAGCCTCGCCGCGTCGCTCTTGTCGAGCATAATCGCCCGGGTCGCCCAGCGATAGGCGAAGCCCTGTGCGTTCAATTCGTCGAGCAGGCCGGGAAAGGTCGCGCTCGGAAAGCCGACCACGGTTAGAGTGCGCAGATGCACTGCCCCAAGCCGCGGTTCGAGTCCGCCAGTCAGCGGCTCGTCGGCAAGCAGCGCATCGAGATGCAGGGGTGTTTCGGGAACGCGGACGGACTGCTCGCGCGTCGAGACGCAGCTGTGCAGATAGGTCAGCGTCTCGCCATCATCGAGCCAGGCAACTTCGGGGAAGAAGCCGTCGCAGAGACGCAGCAGCCGGTCGGTCCTGTCGGCGAAGCCCTCGAGCAGTTCACGCGGATCGATGCCGCGCGCATCCTTGCCTTCGTAGAGCCAGCTTTCGACGCGCGCGGCGTCTTCGGCAGGCGGCATCCAGAGGAATGTAATGAAGTATCGGCTCTCGAAATGCGCGCCTTCCTCGGCGAATTGGGCGGCGCGTTCGCGCTCGACAAGCGCCGAGGCGGGATCAGGTAGGTCGCAAACGGGGTATTCCTGCGCTGACCGGCGCACCGCTTCGACGAAAATCGCCCAACCCGATCCGAGGCGCCGCAACGCGCTGTTGAGCCGCGCGGTGGTGGCGATCAGTTCGGCAGGCGTCGCGCTGTCGAGGTCCGGCCCGCGAAAGCGCGCCGAGCGCTGGAAGCTGCCGTCCTTGTTAAGCACCACCCCCGGGGCGGCCAAGGCTGCCCAGGGCAGGAAGTCCGCGAGCCGGTCGGCCTTGTCCCGATATTCGCGCAGGCTCAGCATGGCTCAGACCTGCAGGTGCGCGGGGAAGCGCAGGTGGCGCCGCGCCACATCCACGAACTGCGGATCGCGCTTTGCGGCCCACACCGCGACCACATGACCAAGCGCGAAGAACACAAGCCCTGCGATCCACAATTGCAGCCCGAGCCCGATCGCGCCGGCGAGCGTTGCATTGGCAATTGCCAGCCCGCGCGGAGCGCCGCCGAGCAGAATATGTTCGGTGAGCGCCCGGTGAACCGGTACTGCAAAGCCGTTCGGCAGGTCTGATCCCGGCTCCATCAGACCAGCGCTCCGCCGCCGAAAGAGAAGAAGGAGAGGAAGAAGGAGGAAGCCGCAAAGGCGATCGACAGGCCGAATACGATCTGGATCAGCCGCCGGAACCCGCCCGAGGTGTCCCCGAATGCGAGCGCCAGTCCCGTGGCGATAATGATGATCACCGCGACGATCTTGGCGACCGGACCCTGGATCGATTCAAGGATCGCCTGCAGCGGCGCTTCCCACGGCATCGACGAACCGGCAGCATAGGCTGGTGTCGCCACAACCAGAACAGCAAGGCCGGACAGGACAAGAGCGGACAGGCGCGAGCGCGCCCGACACAGGACGTGGGTCACGATGGTTCTCCTTGATTGAGACAGAAGGGTGCGAGGACATATTCACCGGAAGCATCGAGCCCACGGACCTCAGCCAATTCGGAAAGCCGCCGCCCGGTGCCATCGCGGACGAGCACAGCAATCACGTCGATGGTCTCGGCAATCAGTGCGCTCGGCACGGTGACCACGCTTTCCTGGATCAGCTGTTCGAGCCGCCGCAGCGTGCCCAGCGCAGTCCCGGCGTGGATCGTGCCGATCCCGCCCGGATGGCCGGTGCCCCATGCCTTGAGGAGATCGAGCGCCTCGGTGCCCCGCACTTCGCCGATCGGAATGCGATCGGGCCGCAGGCGCAGGGCCGACCGGACAAGGTCGGAGAGCGTCGCCACACCGTCCTTGGTCCGCAGCGACACGAGATTGGGCGCGGCGCATTGCAGTTCGCGCGTGTCCTCGATCAGGACGACGCGATCGGATCCGGAAGCGACTTCGGCGAGCAGCGCATTGGTGAGCGTCGTCTTGCCCGTCGAGGTCCCGCCAGCGACGAGGATGTTCTTTCGGCCACTGACTGCGCAAGCAAGCGCCTCGGCCTGCCGGTCAGTCATGATGCTCGCCGAGACATAATCGCCAAGCGTGAACACCGCGACCGCCGGCTTGCGGATGGCAAAGCTTGGCGCAGCGACCACCGGCGGCAGCAGCCCTTCGAAGCGCTCTCCGCCATCGGGCAATTCTGCCGAGACGCGCGGGGACCCGGCATGCACCTCGGCACCGACATGATGCGCCACCAGCCTGATGATACGTTCGCCATCAGCAGCGCTCATCAGGCAATCGGTGGCCGCCAGGCCCTCACCCAAGCGGTCAACCCAAAGGCGTCCGTCGGGATTGAGCATGACCTCGATGACCGCGGGTTCCTCCAGCCACCTGGCGATCTCTGGGCCGAGCGCCGTGCGCAACATTCGCGCGCCGCGCGATGAAGCTTGTGATCGGATCGGAATTACGCTCATGGGCTGCCCCGGAATGTGGCAACCGACATCGGCTGCGCTTGCGAGGCAAATCAAAGAGACATCAGATTAGATCGTTGCAACACTGAATTGCGGACGGCGTAGACCCGCGCGCAAAAGCAAAGGTTCGGTGCGAAGACCTGCGGAAGAAGCCAATCCGGAACTGACGCGAGTGACCCAAACCCCGGCGGGATCAGGAATAGCTGGCAGTCATTTAGCCCGTAATTCGGGGATGATGGCTTCGCATGAATTGACGGGTGGACCACCTTTCGGTGCATACGGGTGGCTGGATTAAGCTTGGGGCGCAAATGGCTCGAAAATTTCATATTGCCGAATGGTACGGCGACCCGTTCCACAAGATCGAGGATGCGCACCGGGTCGCTCACGCAGCGCATGAGGTCGGCAGCGCGGTCATGAGCAAGAGTGAGTTGAATCGGCTCGCAGACCTCGAGAAAAAGCGCGCGGACAGCCAGTTGACACAGCGCGAAAGCACTCGACTTGAAGAGCTGCTGGAGAAGCTTGAGCGACAGCGCGAAGCTGAACGTCCCTGCCCGTTCAAGGCGGGGAAGGAACATCCGGTCTGTACCAAAAAAGGCGGAGTTTGTTCGATCCGACTTTATGAGGAGACCGCGTCGGGAATCGAGCCCGTTGAAGGCGATCAGGGCAAGGTCCGCTCGCTATGCCCCTGGCGCTTACACGAAGGACACATCGCCTTTACCGAAATTGGCAGAAGTCTTCTCGGAACGACCGACCCGCTAAAGGTGGGAGAAGTCGGTTTTCTCGAATCGACCGGTAGTCTGGACAGTGAGGAAGGCAAGGACGTCGGACGCATCGATATGGTCCTTCTCAAGACCGGCAGCGATGGCAGAAGCCTTGAGGACTGGGTCGCGGTCGAGGTTCAGGCCGTCTATTTTTCCGGCAAGAAGATGGGCATCGAATTCGAAGATATCGCCGGTCGCGAAGGCAGGCTGGCGATGCCGGTGATTGGCCGAAGACCCGACTACCGGAGTAGCGGGGTCAAGCGCCTCATGCCGCAGCTTCTGACCAAAATTCCTACGCTCCGACGCTGGGGCAAGAAGATGGCAATCCTCGTAGATTGGGCCTTCTTCCATTCAATGGGTCAGATGGAGCGCGCTCCGCACCTTTCGAACGCAGACATCGCGTGGTTTCTGGCCGACTTCGTCGAGGATCCGGTGACCGGGCGCTACAAACTCACGATCGTCGACGAGATCTACACGACACTGGAGAGCGCGACACTCGGCCTGACCGGTGGTACGCCGGTAGCACAGGGTGATTTCGAAGCACGGATCAAAGCCAAGTCCGGACTGGATCGCTTGCTATAGGTGCCGCCATTATGTATTGGTACATAAAGAGAACAAATCAGGGAATGGTATGATGACGAAGACCGCTATCGATCTGTTCTGTGGCGCTGGCGGGCTGTCGGCAGGCCTCGAGATGGCAGGTTTTCGTGTACTCGCAGGCAATGACTGCTTTGAGGCTGCGGGCCGGACGTTCGCAGCAACGCATCCCAGCGCCACATTCCTCCCAGGCCCCATCGAGAATCTCAGTGTGGAAGATCTCATGGAGGCAACCGGACTCAAAACTGGCGAACTGACGCTTCTGGTCGGTGGCCCCCCCTGCCAAGCCTATTCGGTATATAATCACAAGCGCGGCATGCACGATACGCGCGCGACCCTGTTCCGCGAATATCTGCGTATTGTCGAGGGCCTGCAGCCCGAATGGATCGTGATGGAGAACGTCAAAGGCATTTACTCCATCGGTGGCGGCGAAGCCGTACGTGCCATTCAGTCGGCGCTGGGTGCGCTTGGCTATGACGTAAAGGAAGCGGTACTCAACGCAGAGGAATACGGTGTGCCTCAGGAACGCCGCCGCGTGGTGTTTATCGGCAACCGACTGGGCTTGCCCATCTCTCACCCCCAGCCCACTCACGGTCCGGGAACCTCGCAGCCTTTTACAACTATCCGCGATGCAATCGGTGATCTCCCGAGGCTAGCGAATGGAGAAGACCGCGGCGCGCTTGCTTATGCGACACCTCCCGCCTCGGAGTTCCAGCGCCAACTGCGCGGCAATGCCACGAAGACAACACAGCACGTCGCTCCGCGCCTCGGCAAGGTCAATCTGGAACGGCTTGTCCATATTCCCCAGGGAGGGAGCTGGCGTGACATCCCGCATGAGCTGCTTCCTGCAGGGATGCAGCGGGCCAAGCGATCCGACCATACCAAGCGCTATGGTCGGATGCGCTGGGATGGCCTAGCCTGCACCATTCTGACGAAATGCGACATACACTGGGGCGCATACATACACCCGGATCAGGATCGCGCGATTTCGGTGCGCGAGGCTGCAAGGTTGCAATCGTTCCCCGATCACTTCGAATTCCACGGCTCTAAGACCGAGCAATATGTTCAGGTCGGCAATGCAGTCCCCCCGTTGCTCGGAAAGGCGATCGGCGAACATCTGCTCCTTCTGATGGCGCAGCGGGCCCGACAAGCGGCTTGAGGTCTGGCTAAGGTCAGCCATCTTGTCATCTGGTGACGATCATGTCCGATTTGGGGCCGGTTGCTGACCGTCCGGTTTAGGAAAGTACAAACGGCAAAACTGCCCTCACCTCTACATCATCAGTTCCCGACGAACCCACAAGAATATCGGTCACATAGCGATCCAGGAACTCCTGCGCTTTTTAAACCCTGGGAGGCTATTACACGTGAGGGCGCGTTCAAATCCGATCAACTTGGCAACCGCCTCGCACTGCTCCTCATCAATTCGCATCCTGCCTTCCCGAAGAGCGAGATAGACCGCCTCAATATATCCGCCACCGACAAGCCCGGACTGCACCGCGGGATGCACCAGAAGGTCCAGCGACCAAGCGGGGGCTTGCCCGTTCATCAGGCTTTGGGCTCTTGCCCGACCCTTCCGCTCATCGATAACGGGCAGAAAGCCCTGCGCCACAGCCATTGCAATCGTGGCTGCTTCGCCATCGTCGAGCGAGCCCGGAGAACGGATCATCTTCTCGAAAAGACGAGTCGCTGTATCATCCATCTGCACGACCTTAACGACATTCTCCGAGATCAGGCGCTGGATGAACCCGTTCTCGCCATTGGCGTGACTGGTTTCATGGTTGAGTTCCGCGACCACCGTTTCAGATAGAACAATTTCGTTCGGAATGGCCCGAAGCACCTCTTCACCAAACGTACAAGCGTGCAGATTAATTAGCACGCTCGTATCGGGGACTAGTGGCGTAAGCGTATCAGAGAGGGAGCTTAAACAGGTCATCCGTTTCGCTCTCCTCCAGTTCCATTTGATCGAGCAGAGCGCGCAGCTCCAGCCGCTTGATTTTGAGAAGCTCGGCCAGTTGTCCCTCTGACATCAAATCGCGTTTCCAAGCGGTGTAAGCCATGAAGCTCATGCGATGAGACACTGGCCGGTCTGCATCATCTTTTACTGGGTCGGACTTACTTGCAGCATCGCCCAGCACTTCGCGCACCTGCGCCGAAGTAATCCCACCATGGGCTTTCAGCTTGTCCCATGCGCCCCGCTTAACAAGTCCGAGCTCTTCCAGCCTCCTCACACAGGCTTCGCGTGAAATGCTGAAGTGGTGCGCCTGTACGATGATTGGCCTGCGGGTAATCTCGGAGCCAGCGATGAGCTGGCGCCACGCCGCTTCAAAGCTCTTGCGCGGGGTGAGAAATGCGCGCCCAAAAGCGTGAGCATATCGCTCTTCGCGTGACTGAAACTTCTCATTTTCCTCCAGTACCTCTGGAGCCTGACGAGTGCCTACGAAATGCCCCAGCTCATGAGCTGCAGATTGAATACGCCGCTGCAGAGGGAAGTTTGCATTCAACAGAATGCACGCTCCCAAAGTTTGATCGTAGGTGAAAAGCGCATCCACCTTCGAACCCTTTGACAGGCGTCGCTGGTAGAGTCGGATACCGAGATCCAATTCCATCAGGGTGAAGATATCGGCGATTGGGCCAGAGCCCAGTCCGAGCCAATCGCGCAGCTCCTGCGCGTGCTGTTCTGCCAATTCAACGACATCGCCAGTGTTGATGCCCCTTTCAGGCGGGTAATTTTTAGGCCGCTCTATGCCGAGAATGTTCTCCAATTCGACCTCAGCTCGCACGAGATCATTCAGCAGTTGCACTGCCTCGCCGGTATGCTCATCCTCGGTTTCGCGAAGTCGGCGGAAGCGTGGCACAAGGTCAGTATGGACTGCCTCACGGCGCAGCAGGGCATTCACCGACACCCCATAATGGTTCGCAAGGGCCTGAAGCTCCTGAATGCGTACCCGTCTATCCCCCTTTTCAATCGATACGAGGGTAGGGCGAGACATGCCAATGACCTTGGCTGCTTCGTCCTGACGGATTTTTGCGCTTTCGCGGGCAAGGCGAAGGCGGCGACCAATCTCCTGTGGGGTCAGCTCGTTTAGATCAGCCACGGCGACCTCCCTTCGTCCATAGTTGCAGAAAACTCTCTTCGCCCTGGTGCTGCTCGAATGCTGCCCACTCTTTCGAATGTTGCACGAGCATGTCCCGAAGCTGGCTCGTCACGTCATCTACTGGCGACCCAAGGGCTTCAGCGATTTGGAATGCATGAGGCTTCAGGGCGGTATCTGGCGCACTGGCCAAATCGGCGAGTTGTTGCAGGTGCCGCGCGCCCATATAGCCGTAGTCGTAAAGGGTGTTGGTGGCCCTGAAACTGTTTTCCTTCGGCAGTGCATCGATAAATCGTGCGGCCTGTAAATCGGCAATGGCATACTTCTCGGACAGCTCTACAACGCCGGCGGCGTGCAAGCTCATCCGGCGCAATAGGCAAGCCGCACATACGCCGCACTGGCGTACTTCGCCCGCGACGCGAACATTGAACCGTTGCTGCCAGCAGGAACGGGTATCAATCACCTGTTGGGGCGTTACGCCAGGCTTTGCCAGAAACGCCGCGATGGTCTGGCCTTTGGTATGCCAGAGGCGCGGTTGTTCATAGGTCAGGTCGATACCAAGCAACGCCCTGATAAAGCGCTCCATTTTTCTGAAAAAAGTCGGGTGGTTCCGGTAATCTGGGTAGATTTTGAGCAGGGGGAGCAACACTGGCCCCAAAGCGCCCTGACCACTTTCAGGCACAATGATCCGGCTGACATTTGACAGCTGCGACGCGATTGCCGTCGCCGCCGCAAATTTGAAACCGCGCGAACGGGCGCTGTTCTCGGCATTTGGCTTCACCTTCACATCGAAGGGAAGGCGGTCGAATGGCCGCTCATCCTTGCGCACGCGTTGTTTGAACTTCGACAAACGCACGCTCACGGCAGTGTCATTCTTGTTGTAGAGGCCCGAGACACTTAGCGAGTCCAAGCCTTCGCTGTATGCAATGGCGAATGCCTTTTGCTGATTCGGGAATAGCGGGCCTTGTCGCGGCTTGCTTGTTGCCGCACCCTCATGGCGCACGAAGCTGAAACGCCACTCATCTCCAGTCAGATGGCGCAGGGTATCGCAAAGACTTTGTTGAACAGTCGCCTCCTGCCAGGTCGCAAGCTCAATCACGGGCACAGTCACATGAAAGTGCCGTGCCCAATGTGCATTGCCGCGTCCCCAGCGACGGTCGGCAAATTCGACGGCCGCGCAGACAATCAGCAGGTCGTGGTGGATGCTGCTCCAGCCCTCATGGCAGTAGCTGTCAAAGATGTCCTTATCGCACTTAATCTCTGAGCCGATGGTTGCATAAACGCGACCCTTCGAGCCTCGACGCGGAGCCGCTTGCCCCGCCTCAAGAATGATTAGGCCGCGCTCAGAAATCTTAGAAAAATCACTCATTACAATGACAGTATTGGGTCATCGAGACCGGTTCTTCTTTTGGCGTCTGGCGTGAACGCGTCCTTGTCGCAGCTCTTCACAGCATCCTGAATGCGCGCACGGTCGAGGCTCTTCGACACTTCGCCCAATCCTTCACTGAGTCGGTCGAGCTGGTCTCTGTGCATTTGGCTATCCCGATGCGCCTCTAGCCCAGCTTCCTGAATACGAGTGAGCGTCTTGCCGATATTGGTTTCGACACATGCGTCCAAGGCCTTGTCGATAGCATCGCGAGAGCTGTCGCCATCGTGGAGCCTCATGGCAACTTCACGTTGGAGGTCATCCGAAAATTCCGACTTGTCGTACTTTTCGAAGATGCCCTTGATTGATCCCTTCGGATCGAGATCCAGCTGCCCATCCTCGCCATAGCTTACCAGGTCGCGGATCAGTCCGTCGTTTGCTGATAGGATGCCGTTTACGATGGCATGGCTGCCAAGAGCGCAACGAGTGTCATGATCTTCAGCCTCGTTCTGGACAGCTTCCGCAAACCGCCTTGAGCGGCTGTCGAGCTTCAGGTTTTTGAACGGGCCATCGGTCATATTTGCTCCTACGGCGGCCTAATAGGTCGATAATCTGACAATGTCAATTTCTATATACTAATTCCTGACATCTGTAGGTCCGGTATGCGTAATACGAAAGCTCCGCTTGCTGAAACGATGCTTTCGCCTCGATGGGCTATCCGGGGACCAGATGATCAAACGGCAGCTTTCGGCATTGGCGCGTGATCAGCCGAACGGCCGATATGAGGGCGCCAAGCTGCCATCCAACATGAGCTCATCAACGTGATCCAATCGGTCAGTTCTGGCCTTCTTTAAGTTGTGCAACCCGCTCCGCACACACCTCGTGCACCACGCGACCGAGCTCCTCGACCTGCTCGCCGAGCCATACGAGCTCTTCCTTCGTGATGCGGTAGTGCTTCGAATAGCGCGCCTTCACGTAGGCTTCCTTGAGCTTTTCGAAGCGGGCGCGATCCTTGCGTGTGTCGCGAGGCCAGACATAGGTCAGGCGCGGGTCGATGCGCTCGGCCTGAGTCCTAAGGAAGCCGAGGTTGTGCACGTGCGGAGTGTAGAACGCACAGACCAAGAGAACAGTGTGGTAAAGGAATTCAGTGGCTTGGTGCAAATCGAATGCGGCAGGCTTTAAGAATCCTCGCTCAAGGCCGATTTTCGAGATCTCGAAGCGCTGCATTGCCGCAGGAAACCACTCGTCGAAATACTCCTGCGCCATCGCGAGCGCCTGCTCGGGCGTCTTGGGCTTGGGCGTAAGGAGTTCAGTGTCGTCGGACTCGTAAAGCGCGATCCCATCCTGCTTCACGTCCATGAAGAAATAGCGCCCGTGGGCCAATCCATCATTCACTTCTTGCAACGTATGAACGATGAAATTGACCGGCGTCTTCAGCGTATTCGTCACCCCGTATTCCCGCATCAGCCGGTCATCGAGCTTCGACCAGTATTTCACTCGGTCGACCAGCCGCTTGTCGTTGACGATGATCAGCAGGTCGTAATCCGACTGGTAACCCTTGGCCGTATGCGGCTCGTCGACCCATGTCCCGCGTGCATAGCTACCGTAGAGTATCACCTTGAGGATGCGCCCGGCCTTCTTCCACTCGTGCCTGGCCAGCGCAAAGGCGTCGTCGAACTCCTCGAAGATCAGTTGCACCACTCGTTCCAGTTCGCGCTGCTTTTGCGGGGGCAAGTGATCGAGATCGGTCTGCATCACAGGAACCTAGCAAGCGTTCCAGTGACTTGCACCTGTTCTCTCTGCCTGTTTGCACCACTCTGGCGCTACTCCGGGCGGACCTCGTCATCACGCTGCAAATCCTCGGACAGTCGGCGCCCTGTTTCCATGCGCCAGGCAAGGGCTTCGACGAAGTAATCGAACCTTGTGTCGGCTTCGGTGCGCGCAGCTGGGTTGGTGTCGCTGGCCGAGACAGGTGTGATCGCCAGCCAGCGTCGAAGGAAAAGCGAAAAAGCCTCGTTTCCGACCTCGACATGGTAGTCGAGCTTGTCGAGTTGCCGCGAGATCCGGTCCAGGCGCCGGCTGAATGCAGCCTCGAGCCGCTCAGAGCCATCGGGCGAAAGGAAAGAGGCAAGCGCGGCCTCGACAATCGACGCCTGCGACACGCGCTTGCGCCCGGCATAGTCGGCCAGTTGTCGCGACAGCGCTGGCGGCAAGCGAAAGGTGTGCTTGATACGGTTGCCCTTGCTCACAGTGGGATCCCGTCATCGGGATCGAGTGCGGCTTGCCGGGCATTGGCGCGCATTCGGTCGGCAATCTGGCGGTTGGGATCGGCCTGCTCGTCATCGCCGCGATCCTCGAAATCGAACTCGTTGCGCATGGGTTCGACGCGAGGTGCGATGGCCTCATGCTCGGCAAGCTCCGGCTCCTGCCGAATGCCGCCTGTAGTGTCGCTATCGTGATCGCCGCCTTCGCGCGAGCACGAGCGCGGTGCCTTGGACTGATTGATCATGACATCCCAGTCGCCCGTAGCCGGATCATCCGGGGACGGTATCGGCCTCGGCGGCTGACCGACGCGACCCGCCAGTTGGCGATCGGCATAGTAACGCGCCTTCTTCGCCAGGATCGGATGCGCGCCGGCGAGCATGACGATCTCGTCGGTGTCGGGAAGCTGCATGATCTCGCCCTGGGTCAGCAGTGCCCGGGCGGTTTCCGAGCGCGAGACCATCAGGTGTCCGAGCCATGGCGAGAGGCGGTGCCCTGCATAATTACGCATTGCCCGGGTCTCGGTCGCAGTTCCCAAAGATTCCGAAACACGCTTCGCGGTCCGCTCGTCGTTGGTCGCGAAGCAGACTCTTACATGGCAATTATCGAGGATCGCATTGTTCTGGCCGTAAGCCTTCTCGATCTGGTTGAGCGACTGCGCGATCAGAAAGGCCTTGATGCCGTAGCCCGCCATGAAAGCCAGCGCGCTCTCGAAGAAGTCGAGGCGGCCGAGCGCGGGGAACTCGTCGAGCATCAGCAGCAACCGCTGCCTGCCGGTGCCCTCGGCGAGATCTTCGGTCAGGCGCCGCCCCAACTGGTTGAGGATCAACCGGATGAGCGGCTTGGTCCGGCTTATGTCGGACGGCGGCACGACCAAATAGAGCGTTACCGGCCGGTCGGCATCGACGAGATCGGCGATCCGCCAGTCACATTGCCTCGTTACCCTCGCGATAACCGGATCACGGTAAAGCCCGAGGAACGACATCGCGGTCGAAAGGACGCCGGACCGCTCATTCTCGGACTTGTTGAGCAGTTCGCGCGCGGCGCTGGCGACCACCGGGTGGACGCCGTCTTCTCCCAGATGCGGGGTCGACATCATCGCCGCCAGCGTCGCCTCGATCGAGCGTCGCGGATCGGAGAGAAAGGCGGCCACACCCGCCAATGTCTTGTTCGCTTCGGCGTAGAGCACGTGGAGGATCGTCCCGACGAGAAGTGCGTGGCTGGTCTTCTCCC
Organism: Qipengyuania sp. B-5; assembly: GCF_056857815.1. Taxonomy (NCBI): domain Bacteria; kingdom Pseudomonadati; phylum Pseudomonadota; class Alphaproteobacteria; order Sphingomonadales; family Erythrobacteraceae; genus Qipengyuania; species Qipengyuania sp. B-5. Next base: position 168,020 of record NZ_JBSXNU010000054.1, read on the forward strand.
AGTGATTGCGCCGCTCGAGCGAGCCTTCGGGATCGACCAGCACATCGGCGATATTCTGGACATCGCGCACCTCGTTGACGCCGCGGCGTACTTCCATGAGCGGATTGTAGGCGGCGGATTTGTCGCTCGTCGGATCGAACAGGAGCGTACGGCTGAAACGTGATCGAAAGCCGGCGGTAAGGTCCCAGTTCTCTCCCTTGATGTCATGGACAATCGCCGAATGCGGCCAGGTCAGCAGCGTCGGAACGACCAGCCCCACGCCCTTTCCGCTGCGGGTCGGCGCAAAGCACAGGACGTGCTCGGGACCGTCATGCCTGAGGTATCGCCTGCCATGCTTGCCGATCACGACGCCTTTCCCCGCCAGCAGTCCGGCGCGGGCAATTTCGGAAGCGGTCGCCCAGCGCGCCGACCCGTAGGTGGCGCTGTTTCTCCGTTCTGGAGCCCGCCAAACCGACATGGCGATCGCGACCACAACCGAGACGAGCCCACCAGATGCAGCGATCATGCCGCCTGTCTCGAAAATGCGCGGCGCATAGGCGTCGTAGCTGAACCACCACCAGAAAATGGAATAGAATGGATAGACTTGCGTCTTACCCAACACGAACCAGGGTGAGCCAAGCTCCGCTTGATAGCCGAGCGCATGCGCGGTCCACTGCGTGCCTGCCCAGACACCGGCAAGTGTCAGGGCGAAAACCGCAATAATCTGGCCCCAGAGGATCGTGGTCGCCGACATGACTTTCTTCCTTCGTGAAGCCATGAGGTCGAAGACCATTGTGCAAGGCAAGCGGCGCGATCCGGGATCGCAGCCTGGCGCAGGAATGGTTTGTTGCGGCTAGAGGGTGTCGACCACGAACTCTGGCGAGCCCGACCAGGTCATACGGTACATCGCCCCCTGCACCACCGATTGCACGACATTTGGCCAGAGCGCCGCGATGCAGGTCCCACCCTCGTGGCGCACGGATGGGTAAATGATGCCGTTGTGCCCCTCGGCCCGGGACCGCTCGGCCAGAGCATTGCCGAGCGGGTAGCCCTTGTCCTTGTCGGGATGCAGTGCCGCATGATCGGGCAACCCGCGCAGGTCGATGAACACGCCGGACATGCTGGCGATCATCTCGCTGTATTCGACGACCGCATCGTAGTCGCCCGCGTCGGCAAGGGCCTGCGTCAAATGATGGCCGACTTCGGCGATACAGGTCGCGACGTCGAGCGCTGCGTACCATGCGCCGCGGTTGGCCGGGTTGAAGCGATTGGGCTGCATGGGCTTGGCGTAAGCGAAGCTGGCGTTGATGAACCTGGCGTGCGGGACGCCGTGAACGAGTTCGTCGGCCGAGATGCCGCCGATGCCGCGCTCCTCGGCAATCAGGCGCGAACTCGTCGCACCCTCGATCTCGGCGAGGAGAGCCAGATCCTCATCGGTTTCGCCGAGCGGCGCGAGGGCGGCCTCGCGCAGCCGCGCGCTGGTCACGAGCCTGACGGTCCGCTCGAACGCCTCGCGAACCTGCGGCAGCTCGTCGCTGCCTTCAGAGCCCGCCACGAAGTGCGTCGATATACTGCCGGGTTTCGAGCATGCGCGGAATGCCGCCTTCGATCATCGCCTCCACCGGCGAATGCCGGTCGAAAACCGGTGCCCGGTTTTCCAGCTTGGGCCAGCGATCGGCCAGATCGTTCGCAAACAGGAGGTGCAGCCCCTTGAACAGGCCGATCAGCGCCGAGGCGCGCGTCATCTGGTCCTGGCTCAGCGTGCCTTCCCAGGTTCCGGCCTTCATCCGGTCCCAGGTGCTTTCCGAGACTCCCAGAAGGGCAGCGCCTTCGGCATTGCTTGCACCCCAGGCCTCGGCAAGGCGGAGGACGGCCCTGACCGCTGCGCCTGTCAGGCGCCCGCGATCGCCCTCTGCGGCAAAAGTCTGAAGACCCCGGGGGGCTTCCGCTGCCTTGACTGCTGCAATAGCCATAACGCTTCTCCTGATGCTTTTATAAGCATCACATGGTGCGATGTCAAGATTGGGCGCAGCAGGTCGCACGATCAGAGTGCCGGCCCGCGCGTGCGAGCAAAGCTCCAGTCGACACCGCCACGGGCATTGATCTTGCCCGCGACATGCTCGCCCAGATGCCGTTCAAGATCCTGACGCCAGGGAACAAGCTGAAATCCCATCCCGCTGTCGATCATGGCGAAGCGCCCCGAAGCAAGCGCCACGCGTTCACGATAGACGCCCGCAACAAGCTCACCATGACGCGTCGACATAGCAGTGACGCCATGGCGCGCAGACAAGGCTTCGCCTGCTTCCGCCAGCTCCCGCTCGCGCAGGGTATCGAGCAGGCCCTCGGCGAAAGCGATCCGCTGGCCCAGCCGGGTCGCGAGACCTCGTCCGATCAGAACATCGGCTCGTTCGGAGAGCGCAGTCTCGACCACCTCCCCGAAACCGCCCGCGAGCGCCTCGGGCCTTGGCGTCACCAGCTGGCGGTCGAGCCAGGTCGCGCCGCTCGCATGGACCTGAGCCTCGATGGCAAGATCGGACCGGACCAGCAGGCTCGACTGCGTGCGCCCCTTGCGATCGGTCCAGGAACTGGCCTCGACGATCGCTCCCGATACCGCATCGCTGCTGCGGTCGAGATCGGGAAAGCGCAAATGGTGCGTTCGTCCATCAAGGCCGTCGACGATTGCATAGGCTTCGCCGGTAAGTTCATCGTGAAGTCCGCGATCGATCAGCCGGCCGACAATCCGCTCGTCGGTCGACCTGCCATGCATGGCAAGGCGCGAGGGATCGAGGACGAGACCGTGGCCGTTCATCGCCCGGTGCATCGTCTTGATAATGTCGCCGCGCTCGCCGAGCGCGCGGAGTGTCGGCTCGATGTCAACCGCGAGTTTCCAGCTTGCCGGTCCCACACGCTCGGCCAGACCCATGCGCTCCAGCATCCGCGCACGCCCGATGAGGAGCGTGCGATCCTTGCGCCGGTCCGCCACGCTGTCGGGGCGCAGGTCAATGAGCCCCTCATTGTCTCGCCGTTGTTGCAGGCGGCGATCGAGCGAGGTCCAACGCTCGGCATCGACCTCGCGGCGCAAAGCCCGCCGGATATCGCGTTCGCTGCGCGGGCCAAGCTCGACGGTGACGCGCTCCTCGGCGCGGGCGCGCAGTCCCTCGCTTATATAGGCGCGGTCGATGACGAGGTCCGCGCCGTCGGAAACGACACCTCGGACAAGCACATGAATATGCGGGTGATCCGTGTTCCAGTGATCGACCGCAACCCAGTCGAGCCCAATTTCAGGGTCAACGTCGAGATCGCTTGCCATGTCGCGCATCATTTCGCGGGTGAAGGTGCGCAGGTCAGCCATCTCGCCCGCATCTTCGGGCGATACGATGAACCGAAAGTGGTGACGATCCTCCTCGCAGCGTGCGGCAAAGGCTTTCGCATCCGCCCGGTCAGATCCAGCATCGAACATGCGGCCCTTCGATCCATCGCGGGTGACACCATCGCGTTCGAGATAGGTGATATGACGCGCGAGCGGGGCCGAGCGAAATCTCGCACCCCGATGCCGGACGATACGCGCCTTGATGACAACGCGCCGATGGAAGGCGTTGCGGCGCCGCAGGAACGCAGCCCGTCTTCCCCGCCCGTGGTGGCCTGTACCGTGTCCTGTCCGGCTCCGGCCAAGCGGCGTGTAGCCCGCGCGGCGGGAGACCTGGACCACGCGCCCGACCAATGTCCTCCCCTTGCGGTAGGACGCCGCGCCAGCGTCGCGCGAACGGCCCGGGCGGATGTCGAACTCATCCTCAGCCATGGCCTGCAATTTGGAGCGACGGCGCGTTTCCCTTTGAGATCACGGCAGAATTCGCCTCTTGCGGCGGCAGGCACTGCGCATAGGCGGCGCATATTACCCAGCAAAACCAACCACATGCAGCCCGGGCGACGGCGCTGCTTTTATCTCGCCATCCCTCCTTTCCCTTTCTGATCCTTCCGTCATTCCCTTGCTGAACAACGCCAACCAACGAAGCAGGGCGCCAGCCTTCGATCCCGGCGATCATCGATCACCGACCGTCGAAACGGGTGCGAAGAGGTCGTGCGCAGGCATCAAGGAACGGGAGAAGGGGTTCGCTCGACGGTCTGGTTCGAGAGGCGGGGCTGGTTGCTGTGCCGCTTCGCCCGGTGACGGTAGAATCGCACGCGCTGTGCGATCTGGCTGCTGAGCAGATGCAATCAGAAAGCGCTCGCCTTGCAGAAGCGGCGCAATCCTTGCGACATAGCGGCGCGTCTCGAGCGGGAGTGCGCGCCGCCCGGCGAGCCAGTCCTCGTAGCGTCCCGGCCCGGCATTGTAGGCGGCGAGAAATCCGACCCCGCCGTAGCGATCGTACATTTCGCGCAAATAGGACGTGCCCGCGAGAATATTGTCGCGCGGGTCGAACGGATCGCTGCCGAGCGCGAACCGGGCGCGCTGGCGCGCCCAGGTTCCGGGCATCAATTGCATGAGGCCCATGGCCCCTGCAGACGATACGGCACGCGTGCGTCCCGCACTTTCGATACGGATCACAGCGTATATCCAGTGCTCGGGAATGCCGAAGCGCAACGAGGCCTCGCGCACATTCGGGGCGATGTCGACACGCGCCGCCTGCTGCGCGGGCGTCACCCCCTGGCCAGCGATCGACACCGGATTGCCCGCGGCCACGACCATCAAGGCTGCCAGCCAGGGACGAAACCGACTCACCGGCCTCAATCCCGATTGTCGCGGCGGGAAGGCCGCGACCACATCAGCACATGGGTGCCCTTTTCGGCCTGGAAGAGATTGGCCCGCAGCGGCTGCCCGAGCGCCGGATCGTCGATTTGCAGCGCGAGGTAGTCCCCCGCCTTGTCACCGACGCGCTTCCAGCCAGCTCCCACTTCGAAGGCCTCCTCCTCTCGTCCCGCCATGATCCGGTAGTCGGGCGCGTTTTCGGTATCGCTGGGCTCCGCCGGGATGATGGATAGCCTCGCATCGAGCGTGAGCGTCTGCAGGCGCCCCTCGAACCCGCCGCTGGCTGTATTGAATGTACCGATGCAGGTCATGGCTGGTCTCCTTGGTTCACGGTTGGGGATGGGAAAATGGCAGGCCGCGCGAACCAGACATGCACGCCTTCGCCCGCTTCATCGGTCCAGACCGGGCTTGCCCGACCGATCAGGTGATCGCGCGCGACCGGCCCGAAATAGCGCCCGTCGAAACTGTCCGGCGCGCGCCGATTCATCACGAATAGCTCGTCGGCAGCGATCATGCGGCAGCCCTGCCAGACCGGCAGGGCGCGCCCGCGGCTGTCGCGTTCGCGCGCCTTGCCGAGGTGGACGCCATTGATCGAAACGCTCGCGCCGAGACGGCAGACGCGGTCGCCGCGCAGACCCGCTACTTCTTTCAGAAGCGGGACGCCGGTCGGAAGATAATCGCGCTCGGCGAGATAGCGGCGCAGTGTCGCAGGCGGTTCGAGCGCAACCCGCTCGCCGACGTGGAGGCTGGCGGTCCCGCTAATGTGATAGAGGCCGATCGGCACGCTTGGCGTCGCATTCCACACGAGAATGCGGGAGAGCGGAAACACCGTGCTGAGCAGCACCGCTGTCGAAACAGAAGCGGCAAGACCGATTGTTCGCCGCTTCATGGCAAAAGCCTGCGGCGCCCGAGCCAGGCTGCGTGACGGTTCGCCGCATAGGCGCGCGGCGCCATGCCGGCAGCCAGCCTGTTGTGCATATGCCGCCAGTGATCGGGCGCGACCTCGCACGGATCGATGCCTGTGGCTGCGATCGCGTCGATCAGCCCGAACGCCTGACGGACTTTCGGCCAGCCTGTCACCGACAGCAGGATTGCGCCGCCGGGTTCGACTTGCGGCAAGGTGGACAAGGCCTCGCCATTTCCGACCGCCTGCACGATGTCGAGCGTCGAGCGGACCGTGCCGTAGTCGTTCGAGGCCCAGCGAACGAGCGCGAAGACCTGCCCTGGCGCATAATATTCGAAGCGGGTGCGGCGATCGGTGATCCGCTCTGCGACCGGTTTGCCGAAGCGCAGCCAGTCCTCCGCCTTGCCTTGGCGCCAGCAGAGCGTGACCCGGGTCAGCGGAGCATCTTTGCCGGGCGCGCATTGCGGCGGCGCTGGCGGTCTGTCACCCGCGGCCTTCCACAGGCTCGCCGCCGTTAGCAGGAATCCATCGGATTCCGTGTTAGGATTGTTAAGGGGCCTACGATCCCAGCATTCCTGCCGCTTTGCGCAAGCTTCCGGTTCCCGATAGTCCGAATATCCGGTTCCCGATCGTCCGAATGCGGCGGTTCCTGATAGTCCGAGCGTCATGCCCACTTCTCCACAGGAGGCAGGCCGAGCCGCTTGCGGGCCCTTTCGAAGGGATCGACCGGAAGGGCGACGAAGCTCAAGCGTTCGCGGCCCAGCTGATGGTCGAGCGCGAGGCTGTAGCCGGGCAGGGATTGCCGCCGGACGATACCGCGCAGCTCGAATGCGAAGCGCTTGAGCGGCGAGAGCGCACCGGACTTGAGATGGAGATGCTCCATATCGAAGCTCCACCCGTTCTTCTGCCGCCCGCCATGCTTGCGCACGATGCGGTAGAGCCAGCGCTCGAGCCCGCCGGTGAGCGCGAAATAGGCCGGATCGATCGTCAGCACGAGCGCGCGGTCGAGCACGCCTCCGTAGAGCCAGTCGGGCACGACCATTTCGATCCCGAGCGCGCGGCCTGTGTCGTCGAGCCGCTCGCGCCATTCGTTGATCCACGAAAATCGATGCCGCCGCCGAGCCCCGGCCTGCCGGATCGAGGTGGCGATGCTGGTCGACTGCAGCCGGTCGAGTGCGGCCTTGAGCCTGTCATAGCTCGCCTTGCCCGAGCCGCGGCGCGTGAAGGCGAGGATCTCATGCGGCGTGGCGGCAATCAGCCGCGAAGTGGGCCGCCCGGCGTCGCGCGCCTCGACGATCTGGCTGGCGATCCAGATCAGCACGTCGGCGTCCCAGATCGTCGCCATACCGTGTTCGGCACTCGCCTCGACGAGGATCGAGACCTCGCCCATCCGAAAATCGATCGGGGTAACGCGCTTGCGCTTGGCGAGGCTGAAGAAGGGCCAGGCCATCAGGTCCTGCGCGTCGCGGGCAGAAATATTCCCTCCCGCTCCGACGAAGAGGTCGAGTTGACGGGCAGCATGATCGAAGGTCGCCGGTCGCGCCACGGGAAGGCCTTCAGCGCCGGACCGGGCCGGTGTAGCCATCGATCCGCTTGGCCGGATGCACCACACCCTTGCCCGGATCGCTGGTGGAGCGGCGTACGCCCTGTTCGGCCCAGGCGTCGAGATCCTCGGGCCGGTAGACGATGCGTCCGCCAAGCTTGCGATAGACCGGGCCGGTTCCGTAGCAGCGGTGCTTTTCAAGCGTGCGCGGGGAGAGCCCGAGATGCACCGCGGCATCGGGCGTGCGCAGATAGCGCGGTCGGATCGGTTCGGGAACGGTGGTCATGAAAGGTCTCCGCGAGGGTTTGGGCGGCGCGTCGTGGCCTGTTGCGGAGCGGGATGGCGGAGGATCGGTGGCCGGGGGGAGCGACAATCTTGCGCCGCTATTCTTGTCGCCCCTGCTCCTTTTGGCACGAAAAGAGCCCCGCCCGGCGCTGCCGGGCGGGGCGGAAGTAGCGCCGATTACTCGCTGCCGGCCTTGCGGGCGCGGGTCCAGACGAGGCTGTAAGTCTCGCCATCGTCTTCGGCGAAGAGGTTCGCGTAGATCGGAGCGACGAAGCTCGGATCGTCGAGCTTGACCGAGAGGTAGTCGCGGCCTTCCTGGCTCTGCTTGCTCCAGGCGGCACCGATTTCGGCGCGGCCGACGAAGACCCGGTGCGAGGGAGCGTTCTCGCTTGCCTGCTCGGTTTCGGCGACGATACGCACATTCTTCTGCTGCACGCTCATGGTGACGATCTCGCCCTTGAAGCCGTTGGTCGTCCGGGTGAAGTTGCCGATATTGGCCATGGTAAAGTTCCTTTCGCTGTGTTTCGTGCCTGCGCCCATCGCAGCCTCGATGGCCATGCAAGGGCGGGGGTGCGGGGACGGTGCATCCCGAAAAGGGACCGCAGCGAAGCGGAGGACGGCGCGGGGCGGGCTATTTTGCTTCGCGATGCAAAGGGCGCTGCAGGCGCCCGGCGGAAAATAGCCCGCCCCGCGCCGTTGCACCCAAGGCCCCGCAAGGGCGTAGCCCGTCCGCCGCCAGACAGGCCATTGACGAGGCAGCAGGTGGGGCAGGTGATACAGCGAGAGGGCGACATGGTGCTGGTCTGAAGCACTTTCGCGCGAACCGGTGGACCAGAGTGCCAGTCCAAGACCGGGTGCAGGTCATTCAGTGCGCGAGAAACGCAGCCGAACAGACGCAGGCGCGGAGCTCTCCTCACGCAGTCCGTCAACCGGCCCGCTCGTCCGGTCGCACCGGCACAGAGCCGGATTGACGCGCGACCCACGTCCGCCCGCACTCCCCGCGCGCATCCGATCCCGGGATCACACCTTGCCAAGCGGCTGGCGTTCGATCCAAAGCGGGGAATGGAATGCTACCGGATCGACGAGAGCGGCTATACCGGCTCCGACCTGCTCAATCGCGAGCAGCCGTTCCAGGGCGCGACCGCAATCGCGATCGAGGACGACGAGGCGGCTCGGCTCATAAAGGAACACTTCCACCGCCTGCAGGCAAACGAGCTCAAATACCGCGCGCTATCGCGGCGTCCGGTCAACCGCCCACGGATCATTGCCCTGCTGCGCGATCTGCTGGCGGGCTACAGCAGTGTCACCTATGTCTGCGACAAGCGCTTTCTCCTGACGCTCATGTTCTGCGACTATGCGATCGAGCCTTGGTACTATGAGCGCGGATTCGACTTCTACGAAGACGGACAGAACTATGCCATGGCCTCGCTGCTCGCGATTACCGGCAGCACACTGCTTGGCACCCCCGCGTTCGACGACATGCTCGCCGCTTTCCAGCAGGCGGTGAAAGACAAGGGGCCCGAGGCTTTGGACGCCCTCGTGCGTGCGGCGCGGTCGACCAACTGGCAGGAATTCCCCGAGGCGCTCGGCCCGCTTGCCGAGTTCGCCGCGCCCGAGTGTCTCGGCGCGATCGCCACCCCCGGGCTCGATACCGATGCCGCGCTTGTCGTGCTGCAGTCGCTGATCAGCCGGATGGAAGCGATGAGCGATGGTCCCTACCGCGTTGAGCACGACCGCTCGACAAATCTCGATCGTTACAATGCCTTGCTGCGCGCGTTCATCGAGCATGACGAGGAGGTGGAATTCAGGCAGACGCAGATCGCCAGCCTGAAGTTCCCGCTCAAGCTGACCGAGGTCGGCCAGGTCGACTCAAGGGACAGCGCGGCCGTGCAACTGGCCGATGTCATGATCGGGGCGGCGCTCGAAGCCGCGCATGTCATGACCGGACACCGATCAGAGGGTATCGATCCCGACGCGCTCATGTCTCTCTACTCCGATGAGCAGTTCATCCACCTCATTCCCAGCGTCGATTTTGCGGAGCAACGCGAGTTTCGCCGCGGAACGCAGGCCTCCGAGGTGATCGACTATTTCGCGCGGAACTTCACCGCTTCCGGCAACAGCGGCGGCAAGGGATCATGAGCGTCCAGGACGATCTGCTCGCCAGCAAGGACAGCATCATCAAGGAGATGTTTCTCCATACCGCCGACGAGAACTACATCACCGCGCGCTGGTGCTGGCGGAACCGGCTGATGACCGATTTCTTCTGGAATTCGGTTCACGCACTCGAGAAATACATGAAGGCGTCGCTACTCCTTAACGGGCAGTCGGTGCAGGGGTTCGGCCACGAGCTTGCCGAACTCTACGATGCAGTCGAAGCGCTTGCCGGGCCGCTGCTGCCCGCACAGCTGGCAAAGCCTGCCGCCTACCAAGGCCACTGGATCGACATGACCCCACGCGCCTTCCTCGAAAAGCTCGACCAGAACGGCAATGCCGACAATCGCTACCTCACCTACGGCTTTGCCCAGCATGCCTTCTACCTGCCGATGGTCGACGCGATGATGTGGCTGATCCGCCGATTGATTGTCCCGCTCGACGCGCCCGTGGGCCATTCGCGCGACGGCAGCCCGCGCCCCTCCATTCGCGCCATTCTCGAACGGCAGCCCGACCATGCCTTCAACCTGATGGAGGCACTCGAGAACACCATCGCGGCGGACGGCAGCGAGGCGCAGCACGCGCTGCTCAATGGCAATCTCGCCTTCGCCCCGCCCGGCTATCCGCACGACGCGTTCCATGAAGGGGCATCGGCGCGCAATCCGGTGCTGCTGCGCCGGGTGCTCGATCCGCTGCGCAGCACGCGCGCGGGCAATGCCCGTTACGGCTACCGCATGGCCGAGTGGCTGCTCGCCAACACCCGCCAGTCGAGGCCCGTGCGCCGCGAGATCGAGGAGGCAATGCGCAAGGCGCTGCGCGCCCATCCCGGCATCGATCAAGCCGCGCCCTGATTGGTATCTGACGAGCGCAAAAACCCGGCTCGCGTTACACTATGCCGCGAGTGCCTCGCTTTCTCCGTCCTCCGGCGTCGGTGCCGCCTCGGCAGCCACTTCGCCGCTATCCGAGGTCAGCGCCTCGCCCTCAACCATCCAGCGTGCCCGGCGCGAGGCGGCGAGCGTCGGCACCCCGCCCCGCTCGGTATAGGCGGCGGGCGGGAATGCCATCCAGCGCGGCACCCAGCGCTCCACCTTTGCGCGCCCGTTCGCACCATTGAGGTGATCGGAAATCAGGCCTTTAAGTGTCGCGCCCTTCTCGCCTGCATTGGCGCTGGCCACGGCGTCTCCGGCGGTTTCGGCAAGCAGAGCACCCATGACCTCCTTGTCGCGTAGCAGGCCGAAGAAGGCCTCGTCGGCCTGCCAGTGATCGGCCATGTCCACGGCAAGGTGCTCGCCAAGATATTCGACCGCCTCGCTGGCGGGATTGAGCGTCTCTGCCATGACCAGCGCCAACACCTCCATCACTTCTTCGTCGGTGAGCGCCATGAGGGCGTGCAGCACCGGCACGAGGTCCGCGCCGTAGCGGTCCCGGCACAGCGCTTCGCGGGTTTCGGCGATGCCGAGCAGCGCCAGCACCCTGCCGCGCGTCTCGGCCAGCGCGCTCGTGGCAGGCGCGGCGGCAAGGCTCGCGGCTATTCCTTCGTTGCGGCTCGCCGTCTCGGCGGGCCGCACGCTCCACAGCGGCGAACCTGCAATGGCATGCGCGACCATGACCCTGAGCGCGAGCGCGGGCGTGCCCGCGAGCCGCGCCGCAATCGCCGCATGGCGATGGAGGTCGACATAGCTCGCCAGCGTCGCGGTAAGTTCGGGGCGGGCAGGCTTCGCCTCCTCGCCGCGCGCGCGTCGCGCCGCCGCCTCGGCCTCGCGGCGGGAGATGAAGCCTTCATGGAACACCACTTCGCCATCGCGGCGCAGCTGGATATAGACCCGCCCGCCCTTGCGCTTGCCTGCGCGCTCATATTCCCATGTCGCGAAGTGCCCGGTCACCGGCACGATCACGACATCGGCCCAGCCCGCTTCGAGATAATCGGCCTTGCGCGCCTCGACCGCCGCCATCTGCACTTCCCAGAAGACATCGGCATCGGCGAAATAGCCTTCCTCTCCGAACAGGTCGGTGACGATCTGGCCCTTGTAGGTTTCGAGGTCGAACAGGGCGACCGAAGTCGCGATCGACGCGCCGCCGAACAGCCATGCCTTCAACTGGCTGCCGCGCGGCGCATAGGCCTCGCTGTCCTCATAGAGGGCAAGCCAGGCCTTTTGCTGCGCCTTGCTGGCGAGGGTCAGGTGGCGCACGGTCGCGGCGTCGATCTCTTCGGCCCGGTAGGCCTCGCGAATGCGCGGCAAGAGGTCGCCGAGCGCAAGGATGCGCTTCACCTTCATTTCGGTGAGCGCGAAAACCGCCGCGATCTCCTCGACGCTGCGGCCTTCCTTCACGAGCCGGGTGAAGCTCTCCCACTGGGTGACCTCGTCGGGGTCCTCGCGCAGCAGGTTCTCGATCATCGAGATTTCCAGCGCCTCGGCATCATCGCCGGCTCCGAGCACGATGCAGGGCAGCGCGCGATCCTCGCCTGCCTCCCTCGACGCTGCAAGGCTGGCGAAATAGCGGCGCTTGCCCGCGAGGATCTCGAAATGGTCCGGCTTTCCGTTTGCCCTGACGAAGAGCGGCGAGAGCACCCCTCGCGCCTTTACCGAGGGCAGGATGTCGCTGATGTCGGGGGCCTTGCGTCCGCGCCGCATATTGAGGCGCGCAACGGACAAGCGGTCGAGCGGAATATGGTCGATCTGCATGGATAAATTCCTTCTGAACTCTGGAAGATAGGGGGTGGCCCCGCCCTCCGGTCGGGGGACATGGGAGCGAAGGACGGGGCCGGGGTTCCCGCGCTGACAGGGGCTTGCAGCGCGGGGGCGTTCGCCGCCGGGGGCTAAGGCGGCGAACGGGCTTTGCGCGCCGCCAGCGCGGCGGCGGCACGGGTGAGATGAGAGGCCTGTTCGGTGAGGTGCCCGCACAGGCGCGCCGCCTCGGTATAGACCGAGAGCGGATGGGTAGCCTCGAACAGGATATCGCGTTCGATACGAAGGCCAAGCGGAAGCCGAACGGCGGCGATTTCCGAGAGGCTCGCAACTCCAGGTTCGGGATAGCCAAAGCCCAGATCGGCGAGGCCGAACAGCGTGTCGCCATCGGGCGCAAGTTCGGTGAACAGCCAGCAGGCCGCGCCGGTCGGGGCGAACAGCTTCACGACGGGCCAGTGATCGCCTTCCTTCGCGGCATTGGCGCACAGGTTCCTGCAGATAGGGGATGTGAGCAGTTTCATCGCGGCGCCCCTCCCTCAGAACATTTCGATCTGGAGCTGCGCATTGGTGTCGAACAAGCCGTGATCGGCTGCGCGCTGGCGCTTCCTCGGCACGAGCGGCGCATTGGCAAGAACGCCGAGCCGGTCGCCCAGCGTGACCGGCGCGACACCGGGAACCAGCGTCTGCGAACCCGCTTCGGTGGCCTCCGTCTCGAAAGCGAGGCCTTGCGCGGTTTTGTCTCCTTCCCTGCTCATGCCGCCCGCTCCTCGGCCCCCGCCTCGCAGGCCAGCAGGAACTCCGCGGCCTTGCTGGCCTGACTGGCCGCGCGGAAGATCGCGCGGTTGTCGGCGCGCAGCACTGCGAGCCAGCTGCCGAGATAGTCGGCATGGCGCACGCTGGGCTGGATGCCGAGCGCTGCGCACAGGAAGGCCGAGGCGAGTTCGGCGACGAGTTCCTCGCGCGCATAGGACGCGGACCCGAACCGGCCCGTCTGGTCGCGGCCCAGCCGCGAGCCATGTCCGGTCCAGTGACCGAGTTCATGCAAGGCGGTGCGGTAATAGTCGATCTGGTGGTGGAAGGCGGGCTGCGGCGGGACCATGACGAAGTCGCCTGCGGGCGAATAAAAAGCCTCCGCTCCGCCGATCCGAAAATCCGCGCCCGTGCCTGCGATCAGCGCTTCGGCGGCTTGGTGCAATTCACGCTCCGGCAGCGGCGCGGGGTGTCCGACCAGTCCCTCGGGCAAGCCGTCGCATTGCGCGGCGTTGAACACGGTAAAGCGCTTGAGGAAGGGTATGGCGCGCGTCTCCTCGCCGCTGTTACCCTTCCCGCTTTCCAGCCCATCGCGCGCATCCTTCGGCACGAAGCGGTCGGCATAGAACACCGTGCGCCCGCGCTCGCCCTTGCGCACGCAGCCGCCAGCGGCCTGTGCCTGCCGGAAGGTAAGCCAGTCCTGCGAGGGATAGCCGCCCTCGATCACCGCGCCCCACAGGATCAGCACGTTGATCCCGGAATAGGCGCGCCCGCTCACCGCATTGCGCGGCAAGCCGGGCTCGGCCTTGGCCTTGCTCCACGGCCTCACCCAAGGGAAAATGCCTTCTTCCAGCTGGCCGATGATGGTCGCGGTTACCTCGTCATAGAGAGACGTGCGTGAACCGTCCGCGCGCGCGCCGCTGCGCGCCGTCCTTCCCCGCCTGCCACCAGACCGAACCTTTGAATTCCCAAGCGCCATTGCCCGTCTCCCGAACTGCCCAACTCCCGCACCGGCCCCCGGAAGGGGGGCAGGTGGGCGGTGACAGCGACCAGAGAGGCGCGTGGGGTGAGGCCGCACCCGCACGACGCGAGTGCAGAGTCTCGCTTGGAGTTCGGCGCAGGGCTGCAATGGCAATGGAAGACCCGGTCCCCGCAAGGGGCCGGGTTGCGGCCTTGCCCCACGCGCCTAGACGGGAGCGCCGCCCACCTGACCCCCTTCCCGTAAGGGCCGACACCAGCAACGCCGGCGTGCCCCGAAATCATGAAGCTCATGCCAGCACGATGCGGCGCGCCGTCCGCTCCAAGGGACCGTTCCACCATGGCAGGCGAGCGACCAGCGAGCTGCGTCAGACAGGGATGCGCACCCCGTCCGCAGGCACGCAGGATGCATATGACGGGATCGGACGCTCCGGCGGGGTCTGTCGCCGGGCGAGCCGATCCTTGACCCATGCGGACCGGAGGCGAAGTGCGCGCGGGACCCCGAACAGACACGGCCGCGCCCTCAGGAGCGCATCGCCAGATGCGCGGGACAGAGCGCGCCAGCAGTCCCGCTCCATTAGCCGGGGCGTTGCGGGGTGTCCCCGCAGAAGGGGTAGCCGGAGACGGGAGGCAGGCTCCGGCTCAGGGGAAGGCCTTCCCCCTATCGGGTCGTTCTTCGCAAACTGCGCTGGCTGTCCATTCCCGACATGTCACCGGGAAGAGCTAGCTAGTCGCCTTGACCAGATCCTCATGGACGAAGGCACTTTCCATCCGCTCTATCTGCGCACCGCTCAAGCCGGCCTGTGCTGCAGCGTCGCGCCACGCAAGGACGGCAGCGCCGACTTCGGCCGCTATGGTTCGTGCTTCCTTCAGGTCGAGACCGAACGTACCCGCCACCGAGAATGCCGTGTCGATCGAACTGGCATCGTCGTCCTCGTCGAGCGTCAGGGCGTGGTGCCTGGGCTTGACGTCGACGGGCATGGGGTTGAGATCGTAGGCAGGCGACAGGATCCAGCCGCCTTCCTGGCGCAGATAGCCGTGATTGCGCAGATGGTCGTCGGTATTGGAAATAAGGATGTTGAACGCCATCCGTCGCCAGAGTTGCCGCGCGTCCCGTTCGGGGATCACGCCGTCGGTCCGCAGCAGATCGAGCAATTCGAGGTAACTGCGGCGTTCGCCGTCGCGCGCCGATAGCGCGGTCAGGGCCGAGATGAACGGGATCCGCTGGCCATCATGGTCACGATCGAAGCGCTGCATGATGAAAACCGGTCGCTTCTGGATTTCCAGGAGTCTGAAGTCGGGGACATCGATCCCGGCCGCGCGCGCCAGGGTCATGGCGACCATTTCCCATCGCGGCACCGGCCAGTCGTCATCCGGACTGGGAAACTTCGCGATCGCCAGCCTTCCGTCATTGTCGATGATCGCCGCCTTGGGCCTTGCGCCGCCCAGCGAAGCGCCCGGAGCAAGGACGAGCCGAAGGTCCTCATCGCTCTCCTTGTCGGCAAGGATGCGCTCGGTCGCCGAGAGCAGGCCGGACAATTTGATGAGGGGGGGAATCGCGCGGTCGGTATGCGCGAGGAACTCACCGCTACCCGCTTCGGTGAAACGCAAGGCGCCCAGGCGGTTGTCGTCCTCGACGAGGGTCAGGAAATCGACATCGAGCAGCGTTCTCGCAATCTGTCCTTCTGCCTTCGCACGCTTGCGTTCACGCCGGAGCAGAAGAGTGCGACCCCATCGGTCCGGAGCCGGGTCGGTAAAGGCATTGAACATGCCCTCGGCATGGAATGTGCCTGCGACCAGGGGCAGCTGTGGATCGAGTGCGAAAGCCGTCGGATGTCCCCGCCAGGCATCGGTATACTCGAAACTCGAGGTTTCCCGGTTTCCCTTCGCCCGCGCCCACAGGCGGCCGATTTGCAGGGTTTCGCCCTGCCAGGAGATATGGACATCGAGGGTGCGTTCCATGAGGTTTCGCTATTTTCCGCGCGCGCGCTTGGGCAAGCGCTCTTCTTCGAGCGAAAGCCCCACCGCGTCGGTGAGGGGATCGGCAAGCTGTCCCAGCCTGTCCGCCATGCCGAGAACGAACAGCACCGTTGCATAGATGCCAAGGGCTACGGCGGGATCGCCCCGTTCGACGCGCGTGAGCGTGTTGCGGCTGATAAATGCGCGTTCGGCCACCATGACCATGGTCAGACGGCGCCGCTTGCGCGCAATCTGGATATCGCCGCCGAGTTTGCGCAGCGCCTTGCGCACATTCAGGGGCAAGGCATCCTGGGAGGAAGAGTTTCTCATAGCTGCACCATATACATGGCATTATCCTATATAGCGCACAAGTTATGATGCAAACACCTTTTGCAAATGACTGAATGTGGAATTATGCAGCATATCGCAGGCATTAACGCCGCTAATGCACAAGGTATGGAGCATATTGTACAAAGAATCGATTCCATACTCGGGCCAGCAAAAATAGCCGCGCCCTCCGGAGCAGGGCCGCAGGTGGTGTGCGAGGGCATGCTATTTGTGGGGCTTGAAGGACTGAATTCTCGTCCAGGAAAATGGCCGACCCCTGCGGTTCTCCAGCGACCTCTGGAATACCGGCAGCTGCGCTGAATGAGCGATAGCGATCCGTCAGGCCCCAGATATTGAGGGACGCATCCGATGCGGATAGCGCTTTTGCTCTGCAAGGCCTGACGCTCGCCGGCAAGGCTGCCCAAGGAAGGGACCGGGTGTTGAAAACGCTCGTTGGAAAGCGCACTGGTGCCTTTAGCAATAGCCTGGACATGCGCACCAGCACCCGGTCCCGCGCCCTTGGAGGCGCGTCGGGATCCGGCTTGCCCTTTGGTCAATCGCTAGTCTTGCCTGAAAGGCCCACGGGCAATCTTGGCAAAATCATTAAGCGGGCTACCATCGCCATCGCGGTCGAACAGGCCATTCGTACTCGGGGGATTTCTGATCGCCTCAGCAAATTCCGTAAGAGAGCCATCACCCCCAATTTGCTGCACGATCTGCGCAAGCAAGCGCGGTTCCAGCCCTGTCCTGATCGAAGCCAGTTGAACCGTATCGCCTTCCATCTGGTACGACTGGACAAGGGCCTCGATTGCGATCTCCGCCATGGCAAGGTCGATACCGGCCTTGGCAGCCAGATGGGCAACACTATCGGGCGCACTGCCGATTCGCTTGAGAACACCGTCAAAAATGCTCATGGCGATACTTCTGCAAGCGGATCAAGCGCCGGTATACAAGGCTTCCGGCCTCAAACGTTCTCGATCTTGGCGTCCCTGGAGTTCTGGACATTCTCGATGCAACGCATCGCGCTAGCCTTGGCTTTGTATCCCTCCGACGATGTGGCCAGAATATTTCCATTGGAATGCTTCAGGCGCCAACGGTACTCACCGCCACGATCCTGGTAGAGCTCGAACTTCATATAATTACCTCTCGGTTGTTGCGACGGTGCAAGCCTATCACGCCCTCCCCGCAAGGCATGTAAACTGTTGTCACATCGCCCAACGTTCACCGGCTCATAGCCCGCGCGGATCAAGCGCGGGCGGATGTGTCGTGCCGGATTTCCTCGCGGGATCCGAATGCCGGGCGATACCTGGTGCGAGAGCCGCCACAGGCTAATGACAGAGTCGTGCTGGCGCGGGATCGTGCGGATCCGTGAGCGCTCAATGGTGTCCCTCCGCTACGCGCATGGCTGAAGTGCGAGGCCAATGTACCCGCAGTGCCACGCCGGGCGGTCCTACTTATGGCCCCGCTCTCGCGCCCAGGCATCCGCCAGCGCGCACGAATAGGCAGCCAGCAAGGCCATCGCGAAGGTGTCTGCCGATGCGGTCAAGTCCTCAGGCCTACCATGCAAACCGATCGTTGCATGATGAATATCGGCACGACTACGAAACAACAGAAGCTTGGCATTGTCGGGGATGAGCATGAGAGCTGCGCATAAATGGCTGCCGGCCCGCAATTGCGACTCAAAAATCCGATCCGCGAAACTCGATGCAAATGAGGAGCCGAGCTGTTCATGAAAGTTGCGAAACAGTTCCCTGGCCTCACGGACCCGGTCGGCCTGGTCAGAAAATCCGCTGGCTTCGCAAGAACGCTGGAAGCGCAGCAGCTCCAACCCCGACATTTCACCGCCGCCAGGTCTGTTTCCGTTCATTTCGATCCTCGCATGATCAGTAAAACAAGCCTCCAACCAGAAGCTCGTTCGTTCTGTGGTTGAGAGGAAGACCCCTTTGGCTTCTGCAGGGTCCGAGCAGGCGGTAGACCGATTCCTATCAGATGGCGGTCGAGCGAGGTGTAAACTCTTGTATCGCCGGAAGGGTCGGACGAATAACAGGTGGGCCCAGATGCCGCTGCGCCGCTTTCCACCTTCTTCGCGGATACAGACACCAAGCCGCTGCCGATCCATGTCGACCCCGCGGCGGCCGGGACCGACACCTGGGCCAACACTAATGTTGTCAATCCTGACGGCTCTTTTATGAGTCCCTCATTTGAGAGGGCATCGCAACGCGACTGGAGGACACGGTGAAAGAGAACGGGACGCTTTTCCTGATGTCGCTCGCTGTGGCTGGCTGCACACCTTCCGCAACCCATTTCGGGGATTTGGGTCAACCGACGCCTGATTCCGAAGCGCGCATCTTCTCCATCAACCAGGAAGGAATTGCGCGGGACGCTGTAGCCGAGGCCTTGACCGACGCAGGCCATATTGAGCGCAGCGACGCTCCGCTCGAAGTTGAAATCGGTTTCGCCGTCCGGCCCATCGAACTGTCGCTGGTATCCACCAGCGAGGAAGCTCCTGCAAGGATACTGTCTCCTGCGGCGAAACGCTCGATCAGCTTATGCCAACGGCGAGCCTATGTCCTTACCCTGGCCTTTGTCGATCTGGATACGGGGGAAGTTCTCTCGCGCAGCGGAGCGACCACTTCGCGTTGCAAGGGCACGGCGTCAGAGGTTCTTCCGGAACTTGCACGTACGGCCCTGCCCTTCACCTGGACAAGCGCGCGCTAGTCGCTTGCATCAAACTCCAGAATAAAGCGCGTGCCACGGGGATCGCGGGCTGCGCAATGAATCGTTCCGCCATGGCGCCGGACAGCGGCGCCCACATAGGCGAGTCCCAGTCCGACCGAAATCCGTGATCCGGCGGCATTATCTCTTGCACCGTAGCGGGCGAACAGATCCTCGCGCCGGTCTGACTCGATTCCCGGCCCCTCATCCTCGATAACGCATTGGAGCTTCCCGTTTCCTGACAGCCTGACCAGACATTTCACGACCCCGCCTTCGGGACTGAATTTTACGGCATTGTCGAGAAGATTGATGAGCGCGCGAGACAGGGATTCGCGCTCTCCCTGCATGAAACAGGTTTCCTCTGCGCACTCGATGATGATCCTTACGTCGCGACGCGCGGCGAGAGGCCAGAGTTCATCGGCGGCTTCCGTCAGGACGTCCGCGAGATTGACATCCTCGGGATCGAAAGACGCTACGGAAAACCGGGCCATCTGTACGAAATCATCCGACAGCCTTAGCGTCTTGCGTGCCAGGTTGCGTATCCGCTCGACCAGCCCGCTGTCGGCGATCGACTGCCCGTGATTCTCGAGGAGGGTGATGATCGAACTCTGGGGAGAGCGCATGTCGTGACTGAGGAACTCGAGCGCTTCATCCCGTTCGCGCTGCGCCAGGCGAATGGAACTGATGTCCATGAGTTGCACGATCCAACCACGCTGTTCGCCTGCGTGATCGCGAAGCGGAAACCGACGCGGCGCAAACACTTTTTCCTCGCCAAAGGATATCTCTGACTGCCGGGCGTCGAAAGTGACCTTCCTTCCCGCCAGTTGATCAAGTAATGGCGCCGATAATGCGCCGTCTACCGCCTGGGTGAACAACGCCCGCGCCGCCGAGTTTGTCAGGATGACCCTGTCATCCAGATCGGCGACCAGAATGGGATCGTTCACGCCCTCTATCGTGTCCGAGACCAACTGGCGCAAATCGCGCATACTGGAAATGGCCGAGCGAAGTCTGGCGGTTTGTCCACCGATCGGATCGAGATAGGATCTGGGCGGAGCTGCCAGAGGGATAGGCGCTTCTTCGGCTGCGAAAGCCTCGAGTTCGTCGCCGATGGCTCTGGCGACCGCCTGAAGTCGGCGCCACCCCCACAAAGGATATGCCAGCAAAAGGCCCGCCAGCGCCGGTGCAGGCGCAATCCAGACGCCGACGGCAATCAAAAGGATCGGCGGGATGATCAGGACAAGCGCAATTATGGACAGAGAGGCCAGAAAAGCCTGCGCTGGGCGGAGGAACCAGAAGGCCATCAACAGCAAGAGGGCCGGCAGAATCGATACAATCAAATGAACTGTTCTGGACGGCAGGGTGATTATGCGGTCCGCAAGCAGGCTGTTGAGCAGGTTTGCCTGCAGTTCGATCCCGCTGATCAACGTGCCGGTTCTGGTCGGCACTCTGAAGCGGTCCCCCAGACCCGCAGCAGTGACACCAACCAGGAGGAGTCGGTCCTCGATAAATTCCGGCGGAACCTCTCCAGCCAGCACACTGCCGAAGGAAACCGTTCGAAACCTGCCGCTATCAGGCTGAAACGGAATGGCCGCGAATGTTTCACCGCTTGCAGAGAGCCGCTGAAAACCAGGTGAGGCATGGCCATGTGCGATTCGATAGGTCGCCTCCATCAGATGCGGCCATTCGCGATCTTGCACAGTGAAAGCGAGTGGGACTGATCGTGCGACGCCTTCATTGTCGGGAATGAGGGCCACTTCACCGATAGCACGTGCCGCACTTGCTATGGGTTCGACCGGCGGGACTACGTCAACAGGTCGCCCATTTTTGCCAGGCGCTTCGAACAGGACCGGGAGAGCGACATTGCCGAGATCCCCGATCGCTTTACTCAGCCGCGAGTCCTGATCGTCGGAAGCGGGTTCGGTAAACAGGACATCGTAAGCGATGGCCGAAGGACGGGCCGGGGCAACTTCTTCGAGCAACCTGGCATGGACGTTGCGATTCCACGGCCAGCGGCCAATTTCGGCGACACTCCTGTCGTCAATCGTGACGAGGAGAATACGCTCGGAAACCGGCGGCGCCGCATAGCCGACGAAAACATCGTAGAGGACATTGTCGAGGCGTTCGGTGGTACGGCTGAGAAGCAGCAAGGCGACGGTTGCCAGGGTCACAACTGCGACCACGCACCATTCGATAAGAAGCCTCAGACGCAAGTATTCAACCGCCGCCAGGATTGGAGATCGTCAGCTTTTCCGGTTCTGTCCAGGTCACAATCGTGCCTTCGGAATCGGTCTGAGATAGTGCAATGCGCCAGAAATAGACGCCTGGAGGAAGATTGCGAACTGTGGCCTCATTCTCAGTAAGACCCACGTCATCGACAATGGGCATTCCTTCCGGCGCATTGCGAAAGATTTGTATCCGATAGCGCCGTTCGCCTTCCCCGCGGCCAAACCATCTGAAGACAAACCCGCCTTCGGTTTCGCTGACTTCTGCCCCGATCGAAGCCAGGCGACGAGAGAAGGAATAGGACTGGCGTCTTCCGCGCAAACCTCCCTCGCCAATCGCGGAAATGCGCACGAACTGGTTGCCATTGGGCACATCCGGGAATTCGAAGTGTGGAACTGTCGTCTGCTGCTCGGCATAGCTTTCCACAAAACCGGCATCGGCCGCCAAGAGAGCATGATAGCCCTGCGCGCCGACGACTGGAGTAACATTGAAAACGACATGATCCCCGGTTTGGACCCGCTCGGGGTTTTCGAGTTCCGGCGCAGCTAACAGTTCGACTTTCCTGCTCTCGCCCTGCGCGTTGGTAAGCGCGCCGAAGTTCCCGGCTACAAGCTGGGAACGACTGCCATCGCGGCGAGAGACGGCGACCGCACCCTCGAGCACTCCCGTTCCGGTAAGCGCTCCAACAGGATCGAAGAAAACCGAATACTCCGTGCCGCGCACTGCGGTCATGGCCAGCGGCGTGTTGATGATGACGTTGCCGGAGGGATCAGTAAGCGGCGCCGCCTTCGTATCAACCCGTCCCCGTTCCAGGTTGAAGCGATAATCGATGACGTTGTTGATCAAATACTTGCGCAATCGCACGACGCGAACCCGGCTTTGCGACGGCAGGGCAATGCGGGTGCCATCTGAGAGCGCCAGGGTCGCAAAACTGTTGGCGCCCGTTGCGATCCGTGCCCCTTCGGGCATAACAGCACCGGCCGATGGAGAAATTGAACGCCCACCAACTGTGAGCGTTACTGAACCGCGCACACTCGCAAACTCGGCCCTCTCCGGCACCCAACGCAGCCATCGCCGCGGAATCGACATCTTGGCTTTGACGGGCAGTCGGTGCGGATCCCGGATATGCCAGAGTTGCTGCAGGTCCCGCCAATCGTATGCCGGCTCGAGATAGCGCTCGGCCAGTTCCGACAGCGTGTCACCGGGTTCCACGACATATTCGACCGGCCGGTCCGCCGGTCCCTGTGCTGCCATCGCAGCCGCAAATAGCAGCGAGTTCAGCGTTCCTCTCCTTCCGAAAATCGTTCAAGGCGATACCCATAGCTGGCGACAGCCGCGATACGAAACCCGTTTTCCGGACGCAGGCCCAGCTTGGTCCTGATTCGGGAAACATGCATGTCGAGCGTTCGCGTGGGCAAATCGGGATCGGCCTGCCAGATGGTTTCCAGCAAGTAGCCGCGCGACAAAGGGCGATGAATATTTTCGAACAATAGCAGGGCCAGCGAGAACTCCTTGCTATTTACGGATACTTCATCCGATCCAATAGTAATGGTCTCATTCAGCCGATCGAATTCATATCCATCGAACTTGATAAACCGGCTGCGGGTCTTTGCCGGTCGTGACCGGCGCTCGACTGCCTCGACCCTCGCGACGATGACCGAGGCACTTTCCGGCTTTAAAATATAGTCGTCCGCGCCAGCGCGCAGCGCTTCGGCGATAGCTAGCTTGTCCGCCTGGTTCGTAAGCATGATGATTCCGGTCGAGTTTTCATCATTGGCCCGAATTTGCTTGAGCAGCTCGAATCCGGACATGTCAGGAAGGTGCCAGTCCAGGAGCAGCAAGTCGTAGGTGTTGCGGCGCAAGGAAGCGAGCAGCTTCGCTCCGCTCCCAAATCGGTCGCAGCTGTGGCCGGATTCGCGCATCGCATTGTGCACAAAGTCGGCGATGTCATTGTCATCATCGACAACGGCTATCCGCATTCTAATCCCCATCATGATAATTGCTGGACGGTTGGCAGTGGCCCGGCCACGCTGTCCCAGCTCGATTGAGGAAATAGCACAGATTTCGCGCAAGCAGAGTGGCGTTACAATGTTTTACAGCGGCAGGCTGCAAAACCCCTATACCATCGGACGAAAGCAACGGGTGGAAGCTTCGCCTGTATTGCCAGAGTATTGGCGGCGGGACGCGGAATAATCGGCACTTTGTGACCTGGTGCGTGCATGTTTCATGCATGTCGACTTCGCAGTTCGCCCGACCGGGTCTCATCCCGGTCTCACACGAGTAAGGAGTTTGCTATGCTGAATGCATGGAATTACAAAATCGACTGGGGTCTGATTCAGACCTGGGGACTGAAGATCGGCGCCGCCGTGCTGATTGTCATTGTCACGCATTTCATCGCCAAGGCCGTGCAATGGGCATTGGCGCGCATCATCGATCGAATCCCGATATTCAGCAATCACCGGAGCGAAACCGGTGAAAGCATTGGTTACCAGGTAAGCTCACTGGCATATTGGCTGGTGTGGCTCGTCGGCCTGGTCGCAGCCCTCGCTCCTCTCGGGCTCGACCAGGTCGTCGCTCCGATCAACAACCTCACTTCGAATGTCTTCGCCTTCGTTCCCAATCTCCTGGGTGCAGGACTGATCCTTGGCTTTGGCTTCCTGCTCGCAACGATTGCCAGAAGGGTGATCGAGGCGGCACTTTCTGCGATCAACCTGGATGGTTTGTTCGCCCGGCTGCAGCCCGGCGAAACCTCGTTGAGCGGTGTCAGCATAGCCAAAGGCTGCGGGCTGGCAGCCTTTGTCCTGATCATCATCCCGGTCGCAACGGCCGCCCTCGAGACCCTTGGACTGAAATCGCTCTCCGAGCCGCTGGTTGCAATCCTTCAAAGCGTCGCGCTGTTCCTGCCCAAGCTGGTTGCAGCGGCGTTGATCCTGATCATCGGCTACCTGATTGCCCGGCAGGTCGGGAACTGGGCCGAACGCCTGCTCGATGCAATGGGTCTCGATTCGGCGATGGAAAGCTCGGGCCTCCTGCCGCGCGGGGTGCTTGCCAGCAAGGTTGTCGGCAAGATCGCCTACATCGCGATCTTGCTTGCCGCAGCTATCGCGGCAGTGGATGTACTCGAAATTCCCTCGCTCGAAGGTATGCTGGGCGAACTGATGGCGCTGGGCGGACACGTCCTCTTTGGCAGTTTGATCATCGTCGTCGGCATGCTGCTTGCCCGCTTCCTCCGGAAGATCGCCGACACGTCCGGTGACGGTGGATTTGCCCCTGCCATCATCCACTATGCCATTATCGCGCTCGCGACGGCCATGGGCCTGAGGTTCATGGGATTGGCGAACGAGATCGTGAATCTCGCCTTCGGCCTCATCCTCGGCTCGGCTGCGGTTGCCTGCGCCGTAGCCTTTGGCCTGGGTGGACGCGAAACTGCACACAAGTTGCTCGAACGCTGGACCTCATCGGGACAGTCGGACGAACAGGCACCCTGAGGGCGCCGGAGCCGGGTGGGGCGCTCCCTCTCGCTTATCCCGGCTCCGAAATGTTCCGCACTCATCGGTCGGCATCAAGACTTCGGTGCGCACGGATGGGCCACTTCTTGTTCCAGATGACCGGATAGAAAGGACCACTACCATGAAAATCCAGCACACGGCGTCCAGACGAAACGGCCTACCTGCAATACTGGCGAATTTCGCTCCTCTCTACCAGACCGGACTGGTGAACATTTGCCCCTGCTGCGGTCAACGGCAATGGATCGTCGGAAGGACGATGGCGGAATGCGCTTTTTGCGATGCTGCCTTGCCGATCTCCCACGGAACCGATCGCGGCACAGCCCGGCGCTTCACCGTGTTGCCCCGGGCAGCCTGAACCCGCCATGTGGATTGCCAGTCATAACTCGGAAAGCATCCTTGGCCGATTGGTCTGGAAGTCGGGCTTCTTCAGTCCCGCCAGGGTGAAGGCAGCGATAGATAGGACTGCGTCCCCGGAAACGCATCGATGTCCACCATACAGCGAAATGCGCGACGAATTGATGCGATTGTTTGAGATCGACCGGCGCCGTGCGCAAGCCGGAATGGTCTACATCCTTCCAATCGTTGTGCGTGGCATGCAAAACGCGCTCAAGGTGGAACCGGAAGCTGTTGCTGCGCGAAAATTCGTGGGCATGCTGGCGAGGACCTGTGGCACCAGCATCATGAGAGGCGAGACGCTCGATGCAATGACTGCGGTGCGCAGGGGCCGAATGCTTCTCACTCTCGTGCTCGGGCCGAATGTGATTTGCACAACAGCTTCGGCAATTGCGGCCCGCAGAAGCGGTCTTGATCAGCAATTGCTACAGGACATGATGCGCGCCATCGCAGTATTGATCGCGCGACAGGTTGCGCGCGAACTGCATTGGAATAGCGGGCGAAGGGCAGGACCGGCGAAACGTGCACGGAAAATGGGACAATCGACCGCAGTTGAGCGGAATACCCCTCGACCGGCTATGTTGGACCGGCTGTTCAACTCGCTCCTTGCCATGAGCGAGCGAACTGAATGGGAGGGCTCATTACAGTTCTCGTATGTCAATTAACTGGAATTCCACATCTTGAAGCATAGCCTCGGCTAGTTCGGGCAGCCTCGACAATCCTGTTGGCGTGGGCCCGGCGTCGACATTTGTTGGGAGCAGTACGCCTCACAGCTCCTATTTCACGATCCACCTTAGACTGTATCCAGTTTCGGATGCTCACTCCACCGGGCCCGGCGTGAACGGAGCGGCGGCATCTTGAAAGAAGCCATCGGCCCGGGCGTCCGTGCGCGGCGCGTCTCCACCCCGCTCCCGATTAGGGCAAGCAAATTCCTGCGGTCTGGCGCCGAAGCAAAATAACTCGTCCTCGCACCTGGGGGGCCAGGTACGAGGACGAGAGGCGGCGAGGCTTAGCGCCTTTGCCGATCATTATCAGGCAGTCTTGGCGCTGCCTTGCGACCCGTCAGGCCCGTTACGGCTGCGGGATTCCCATACCGTTCGAGAAGCGCCGTCAGCCCGTACCGTTCCTGCTTGACACACCCCCGTTCGACGGGAGTGCGACCACTCTGCGACCCACTCATCTAATTGTAATGCCTTGTGTTTAGCGAACGGCCCAATTTGAAATCGAAATATGAATCGAACTGTTCGATAGCTTCATTACCAACTGATGTACGCTGTCCATAGACATCATGATGTAAAAACTTGTAAACTTTCGAAGATAGACTTCCTTCTTCTCGGTGGGTGACTTGTCTTGCGGCGCTAATGGCGCCAACACCACCCCCACCCACTAGGAGATTCTGGAATGAGTATATTCGGCAAAATCAAGGATACGATTTTTGGCAAGGCGCATGCGGCTACGCCGCCGGCTGGAGCCGCAGCAAGCCCGACATCCTCCACAGTTCCACCGACCGCACCGGTCGAAGTGACCGAGGTCGATGTCGAGCAGAACCTTTCCGCCATGGCAGAGGGCAAAGACCTCAATTGGCGGTCGTCGATCGTTGATCTCATGAAGTTGCTCGGAATCGATTCGAGCCTGAGCAATCGCAAGGAACTCGCGCAGGAACTTGGCTATGGCGGCGAATTGAACGGTAGCGCCGAAATGAACATCTGGCTTCACAAAGCCACCATGCGCGAACTGGCCGCCAATGGCGGTAAGGTCCCGGCTGAACTTCTGGACTAGTATTCGGAGAAAAATGCGGGAGACAGACCGCAAGGTTTTGGCGCTCGATCTCGCATGAAATTATCTCTTAGATAATCGAGAGGCAACGACATGAAATTCAATACATTCTGCTTGATAGCTGTTTGCGGGACCCTTGCCGCGTGCAATTCAGAGCCCGAAGAAAATGGTGTGACGGCGACCGAAGCTGCAGATGCCTCTGGTGCGCCTACGATGTCTGCTCCGGTCGCACCGGTCGCGATGGAGCCAGCTCCAGAAGGGCTCCCCTCCCGTATTGCCAGGGAATCCATCGCAGCAGGCGGCCACGCCTGTACCGAGGTTTCCGAAGCCGGTCGAGAAGACGACGGCACGATCACGGCCAGTTGCTCGAGTGGGGAGACCTACAAGGTCTACACTGCACCCGGTCAAGGCACTGTGGCTACGCCCATGTGAGCCTGCGGGTTGAAAACCCACTCCTCAGGCTCTCTGCGAATTTTCGCAGAGAGCCTGATCCTTTCATGTTCAACACGCGAAAGAGCGCATGGATGATATGACCAAGACCAGGAAGACGGGCATGCCTGCCGGGAACCCGCCCCATTGTCTTCATCGGTCAGCGGAGACAGGGGCCGGCGCAGGTCATTTGACTATGAATGTAATCGACAGGATTACCCGCCATTCACTGATCTTGCCATCCTTGACGGTGGCCTTTGTATCCTTGACCCAGGCACCCTCGATATTGCTGACGGTCTCCGAGGCCTTGGCAATGCCGCTGGCCACGGCGTCTTCAAAGCCGGTCGTCGAACTTGAAATCACTTCGATTACCTTGGCGATAGCCATCTTGCTTCTCCTTCAGTTTCCACTTCGCCGAAGCACCGTGCATTCACGCGAAGTAATCGGCTTTACCCAATCCGCGAGGACAATTACAACCCCCTTTGCCAAATTCGAATTCCAAAACCTCTACTAAAAGGTTGCGGCAATGGATTAGGTTCTCTGACATAGCAGAAATGTATTTACACGATTATTTATACTATGGCGATTACTTCGTCGTGAGCTCATTTTTTATCATTTCATTTTTTACTGGAGGTTGCAGTGAATATTACAGATATCATGATGCAGACTGGCGCGCTCGATTCTATTTCGCGAGAGCTCGGAATTGATTCCGCAACCGCGCGCACCGGGGCAGAGGTACTGCTCCCGGCCATCCTCGGCGGCTTCAAGAAGCAGGCGCAGCCGTCGTCGGGCGGCCTTGGGGGGCTGGTCGACGCTCTTGGCGGTTCGAAGGGAGGCAGTCTGCTCGAAACAGTTACAAACAGCGCCCCGACACCGGCAGCCCCGGGCAATGAAATCCTCGGTCAGATTTTCGGCTCGAAGGAAGTCAGCCGGACGGTGGCAGGTCAGGCCTCGCGATCGACCGGTCTCGATCCGGCCCTTCTCAAAAAGATGTTGCCGCTCCTAGCCATGGCAGTAACCGGCTATCTTGCCAATCAGAAGGCGGGTGGCACGACCGCGCAGAGCGGCGGGCTCGGCGGAATGCTGGGCCAGGTTCTGGGCGGTGCGCTAGGGGGCGGCCAGTCCGGAAGGACGCAGGGCGGCGGACTAGGCGCGCTGATCGATCAGGATGGCGACGGCAATCCGCTCGACGATATTCTGGAAATGGCGGGGCGTCTCGGGCGGTGACACGGTCGCCACGGGTACAAAATCGAGTTTTAATCAGAAGCGAAGCGGGGTGTATATCATGATGCGCAAATTGGCGGCCGAGTTTATCGGCACGTTCTGGCTCGTCTTTGGCGGCTGCGGTGCGGCTGTACTGGCAGCAGCTTTCCCGGACCTGGGCATCGGGTTTGCCGGCGTCTCGCTCGCTTTCGGGCTTACCGTCCTGACAATGGCCTACGCGGTGGGCGGCATCTCCGGCGGTCACTTCAATCCTGCGGTTTCGCTGGGGCTCGCGTTGGCCAATCGTTTCAGCTGGAAAGAACTCATACCATACTGGATTGCTCAGGTGGGTGGGGCAATTGTGGCTGGTGCCGCACTCTACGCGATCGCCTCAGGCAAGGCTGACTGGAGTGCAGGCGGTTTTGCGTCGAATGGATTCGGCGACTTGTCTCCCGGCGGCTACTCGATGCAGGCAGCACTGTTGATTGAGATTATTCTGACCGCGGGCTTCCTGATCGTCATTCTCGGCGCGACGGCGAAGGCCGCCCCGTCGGGGTTTGCGCCGATCGCGATCGGCCTGGCGCTCACGCTTATCCACCTGGTCTCGATCCCCGTCACCAACACGTCGGTTAATCCGGCCCGATCCACGGGCGTCGCGATCTTTGCCGAGACCGCGGCCCTGGGACAATTGTGGCTGTTCTGGATCGCCCCCCTTGCGGGCGCAGTAATTGGCGCCCTGGTCTGGCGGATCGTACTTTCGCCTGGCGAAAAGCCTGAAAACATCGGCAACGACTAGCTGGTTATTATCAGCGTGACGCAGCTGATAATCCACATTTGAGAAGGAAAACAGAATGGGTTGGATCATTGCACTGATCGTAGGCGGGGTGGCCGGCTGGCTGGCCAGCCTGGTAATGAACCGAGATGCCTCGATGGGCATCTTCTGGAATATCATTGTCGGTATTGTCGGCTCGCTGATCGGCAATGCCATAGCCGGGCCGCTTCTCGGTATCAGTGGAAGTGTGCAGGAGTTTTCACTGTCCGGGTTGATCATCGCCTTTGTCGGTGCCTCACTCCTCCTCGCTGTCGTCAATTTGGCGCAGCGACGGCGCATTCGCTGAGGTTCGGTGCGTAGGATGAGGCGGCGTAGGATGAGGCGGCGTAGGACGCCTCATCCTTTTCCGGGAAGGGGCAGTGACGCGCACCCATCCAGTGCAGATGGAATGAATTGATGGCAAAGACGGTTCTCGACCAGGTGCAGGCGCTCATAGATCGCTTACAGCCAGATGCCCTATGCGATGACTGCATCACCGAGCGCCTGGGATTGTCGCTCAGGCAACATGCCAATCACAAGACCCGCGAACTCACCGGAACAGCGGGATTCGAAAGGCAGTTTGGAATTTGCATACTTTGCGGCGAGCAAAAAAAGGTCATTCGAAAGAACTTTCGCAGTTCGTCGTCTTAACGACTGTCCTGAGTGCATGTTGTATTGCGAAACTGCGGGAACTCTAGCTGTATTTCAGGTCGGGCCACTAGTCGCTCGCGCGTGTGAGCCAGCGCTGCGGGATGCTATTTCCCAACTAAATTTCGAAAGAAGAACATCTTCTTTTTGGGGCTGCAAAGGATTACGAATGCCAAAGCTTCAGTCTAATGAGATCCCGGAATACGCGGGCGATTTCGCGTACCAATACGAGAATTCCCGCCCTTTCACTGTTTTTGGACTCGCGGCCATAGCCGCCGTCGGAGCTTTATCCTTTGTGTGGGGCGCCTGGTCGGTTCTCGAGCAAGCCGAAGGCGCCGAGCAGATTGCCAGTCCTCCAGATCTCAAGGCGGTAATGGAATTCATTGACGACGGAGGGCGTTCCCTTGCGACGTCGGCAGCGTCAGTGGAGTTAGAAGCCAGCGAAGGCGAGAGCAACCTTGCCGGCAAGGATGCCGATGACAAGCAGCCCGTCGACCAGTCTCTCTAAAATTGCATCCTGCAAGGCGATACTCCTGCGTCGAGATGCACAGGGGTCGCATTGCCGGCTTGAGATTATGTTTCAGGGCAGGGTTACCGGTCATTTAACTATCTGGAAATTCGGACGGTCGCCTCCTGGCACATGTTCGGTAGCTTGACGGTGTAGGAACGCCAGGGCTGCACCTAACAGGGTTCACATCAGCGGACTTATATGGAGAATTTCAACGCCACTTCCTCGCAGGGACCTGACTTCTGGCGCAAGCACCAACGGAATGTTCGCTGGCGCTACTTCGCTGCGCTAACTTTCGGCATTGCCTGGGTCCTCCTCAGCATATGGATGTCCCTCCCATGGCTCAATGACCTTGGAAGTCTCAGTCATCCGCTGGTCGCGCTCGTCGTGTTGACCTTCATCGCCTACGTGCCCGGCTTCATGAACGCGTTTCTTCTCATAAGCCTGGTTCTGAGACCGCAATCCCGACGCGAAACCCCTGAGCATTGGCCCGCAATTACGATCCTGGTCGCTGCCTATCAGGAAGAGGAACTGATCGGCGAAACACTACGCAGCATCTCTGGACTGAAATATCCCGGCGAGCTCGAAATCCTGGTAATGGATGACGGCTCGACGGACGCAACCGCTGACCGAGTTCGAGAGTGCGAGAGCCTCTTCACTGATTTGCCGAGTATGGAACTCAGGCTTGTGCGTGAAGAACAGAACCGCGGGAAAGCGCGCGTGCTCAATCATGGTCTCGAACTGGCCAGTCATGAACTCATCATCACGATCGATGCCGATACCCAGCTCGAGCCGGAGTGCATCGTCAGCCTCGTCGAACATCTCGTCGCCAGTCCGCCGGAAACGGTTGCTATCGCGGGCGCGGTCCTGGTCTCCAATCACGACGAGAGCTGGATTACGCGGGCCCAGCAGTGGGATTATTTTCATGGCATTTCCGCGGTGAAACGGATGCAGGGGATGTATTACGGTACGCTTGTCGCGCAGGGCGCCTTCTCGATCTATCGCAAGCAGGCTCTCACCGATGTGGGCGGGTGGCCGGACACGGTTGGTGAAGACATTGTCCTTACATGGTCGCTCCTGCGTCGCGGTCTTGTGGTTCGTCATGCAGAAGATGCGGTCGCCTGGACCCACGCGCCAGAAACCTTTGGAGAGCTTGCAAAGCAGCGCAAGCGTTGGGCTCGCGGGATGATCGAAGCCTTGGCGATACACAAATCGCTGCTCTCGATGCGTAAGCTGCGCACCATGTTCATCTGGTGGAACCTGCTGTTCGTCAGCATTGACCTGGCGTTCACCTTCGCCTTCCTCCCTGGCCTGGTTCTTGCGCTACTAGGAATCTTCTGGCTGGCCGGGCCCATTACGCTTTTGGTTCTGCCGTTGGCGGCGATGTGGAACCTCGTCATCTACCGCATCCAGTCGCGCATGCTGAAGCGAATGGGCGTGAAGATGAAGAAGAGCTTTCTCGGGTTCGGCCTCTACGCGTTCATCTATCCCATGCTGATGCAACCGGTGTCGGTGTGGGGCTATTTCGCTGAACTCTTCGGAGGCAAGAAACAAT
This sequence comes from Qipengyuania sp. B-5, assembly GCF_056857815.1. Classification (NCBI taxonomy): domain Bacteria; kingdom Pseudomonadati; phylum Pseudomonadota; class Alphaproteobacteria; order Sphingomonadales; family Erythrobacteraceae; genus Qipengyuania; species Qipengyuania sp. B-5. The sequence continues at coordinate 200,100 of NZ_JBSXNU010000054.1, forward strand.
GGAACTGAAGCTCGCAATTCGCGGAGCAGTCGCACTTACCGCGCTCGCAGCAACCCCCGCGCTCGTAAGCGCCCAAGAGCTTGAACCGACTCCGGCTGCCGGGGCGGAGGCATTTTACTCCTCGGATAGCGATGATACCGAGATTGTTCGTACTGCGATCGACTTTGATTTGGCGAACCGTGGACAGAACAGTCGCTACGGGGTCAGGCTGGAAAAGGCTTGGTACGATCCTTCCGGCAGCGGAACCCGTGAACGAGAGCGGGTGTTTCTGCGCGCTGCTGATGTCTCGGGAAATTGGACTTGGTCCGCCCTAGTTGGGACCGACGGTGATACGATCATCGGATCGGCATCGGTTTACGATGATGCACGCTGGCGAAAAGAGGCATTTATCGAGCGGGATATCGTCGCGACGCCTCGTGGACTTGACGAGGGAATTTATTCCACGTTCGCAGGTGCTGCACTTGATATTCCGCTCGGCGACCAGAATGTCTTTACCGTGCTTGGAGGTGTTCAGGAATTTACAGGTGAAAACGTTCGGCTCCATGCGAGAGCCAACTACGTTCATGTGGTCGATGCACAACTTGGTCTCAGCGCCCAGCTGCGCACCCGCTATTTCCATTCGAGTGAACCGAACGAGTTCGACTATTATTCCCCCCGCTTCTACGTTCAGGCGCTACCCGTCTTCCAGATACGCCGCTTTGTAAAACGGTGGGAGCTAGTGGGAGCCCTTGGCGTAGGCGCGCAGCGCGATGCTAATTCCGACTGGCGGCGGTCTGACTTTCTGAACCTTCGCGTCCGCAGTCCTCAAGGTGCTGCCAACTGGCAGGTGCACGCTGATCTTACTTACACAAGCCAACCGGGAGAAGGCGCTGTTTCCGGGGGCAACTATAGTTATTTCCAGTCCCGCATCGGCGTTATGCGAAGGTTTTGAAGCCGACTGAGGAATTAGCACAAGCGGGACGGCACCCCGCGTTCCACATCAATTTCGACGTTCAGATGTAGTGGATCCGCCGGAGAAGCACACGGTCCACTTTGGAGCAGTTGAAATCCCGCCACTCACATCCGAAGCGGACCTTCTGATTTTAAGAATGCTCACGGCTCGGTGCGTCCTAAGCCAATCATATAACAGTGCCGTGATTACCGGGTGATTGCTAACTCGCAACAATTCATGGAAAATCCTCTAATAAATTACGGTAAATCATTATGTTACTGATTTTCGGTGCTAAAGTCTGGTATTTCCGGTTCCGGCGCAAATAGGTTTCGGAACGGGACCGGGTTGCGGCGATTGATGGGGTGAACCCCAGTCCGGAGCCTTCCCGTGATCACCACCACAAACCCCGCAACCGGCGAGACTATCGCCACTTACGAAACGCTCGACGAAAACGGGATCGACGCGAAGCTCGAGACGGCGACGCGCGCCTATCGGGAATGGCGCGGCACCTCGCTTGACGCGCGCACGAAGGTGCTCTCCGCGCTCGGCGATCTTTACGAGGCGAACAAGGAAGATCTGGCTCGTCTGGCCGTGACCGAGATGGGCAAGCCGATCACACAGGCGCGCAGCGAGATCGCGAAATGCGCGAGCCTGCTGCATTATTACGCCGAGCACGGGCCGCCCATGCTCGATTCGAAATTCTGGGACCTATCCGATGGCGGGCGCGCGGAGGGCCGGTGGTTGCCGCAAGGTCCGGTACTGGCGGTCATGCCGTGGAACTTCCCCTACTGGCAGGTCATCCGCTTCCTTGCGCCGACGATACTGGCAGGCAATGTCAGCGTGCTGAAACACGCCAGCATCGTGCAGGGCGTGGCGCAGCGGATGGAGGAGCTGGTCCTCGAAGCCGGTGGGCCCGAAGGGCTGTTCCAGAACCTATGCGTATCCTCCGATCCGATCGGCGACATTATCGCGGACCCCCGCATCGTCGCCGCGACGCTGACCGGGAGCGAAGGTGCAGGTAGTGCGGTGGCGCAGCAGGCGGGCAAATACCTGAAGAAGGTCGTTCTCGAACTCGGCGGCAGCGACCCATTTATCGTTATGCCCTCGGCCGATCTCGACCAGGCAGTGAAGGACGCGGTGACAGCACGCATCCAGAACAATGGCCAGTCCTGCATCTGCGGCAAGCGCACCATCGTCCACGCCGAAATCTATGACGATTTTTCCGACAGGTTCATCGCGGCGCTAAAAAATGTGAAGCTGGGCGATCCGATGGAGGATGATACCGGCCTCGGCCCGCTTTCGAGCGATGGCCAGCGCGATACGGTGCTTAGGCAGGTTGCCAAGGCCAAGGAGGAAGGGTGCACGCTGCTGTTCGGCGGCGAGAAGATCGACCGTCCTGGCGCGTGGATGACCGCGGGTCTCCTCACCGATGTCCCGCTCGCCAGCGAGACGGGGACCGACGAAATCTTCGGCCCGGTGGGCCAAATCTACAAAGCCAAGGATATCGACGAGGCGACGGCCATCGCCAACGCCATACCCTTCGGCCTCGGCTCCGCAGTCTGGACCCGCGACGAAGGGGAGAAGGAGCATTTCGCCAATGCCATCGAGGCGGGCATGACCACCTTCAACGGTGTGAACGGATCGAAGATCGAAGCCCCCTTCGGCGGCATCAAGCGTTCCGGACACGGGCGCGAACTGGCCGAATTCGGTCTCCACGAATTCATGAACCTGAAGACGCTGGTCCACCCGGCGTAGGAGTAATTCAAATGAGCAAGCATATTCTCATCGTCGGCGCATCGCGCGGTATCGGCCTCGGCCTCGCCAAGGAATTCAAGGCGCGCGACTGGAACGTGACCGGCACGGAACGATCGAAGAGCGAAGAATTGCACGCAATTGAAGGAATCCAGATCGAAACGCTGGACGTAACCGAACCTTCCACCTTCGACGCTATCGAAAGCGAGTTCGATGCGGTTATCGTGAATGCGGGCATCACTGGCGCGAAGCACCAATCGAGCGAGCAGGCGACTGCGGAGGAAGTCGCCGAGGTCATGATGACCAACGCCTTCGGCCCGGCGCATCTGGGCAAGAAGCTGCTGCCACATATCAGGCAGGGCGGCTCGCTGTCCTTTATGAGTTCGCTGATGGGATCGATCGAGGATTCGTCCGGCGGCTACGATCTCTATCGCACCAGCAAGACGGCGCAGAACATGCTAGCCAAGGGCATTGCCGAGCAGGAGGCGAAGGAGCGCGGAGTGACCGTGCTCTCGCTCCACCCGGGGTGGGTACAGACCGATATGGGCGGCCCGAACGCCAAAATCACTGTCGAGGAAAGCGCGAAGGGCCTTGCCGATGTGGTCGAGAATGCTCGCGGTGGCTATGCATTCGTCGACTACACCGGCAAGACCCTCCCCTTCTAGCGAGGGTTAGCTTTTAGAAGCGCACGCCCAGGCCAAGCGTGACCTGGTCGGTTGTGGCGTCGCCCTGATCGATGTCGGCCAGGTCGTCATATTGCGAACGGCGATATTCGAGACGGCCTTCGAGGGGGCCGGGAAGCTGGACCTGCAGGCCTGCACCGTAGCGGATGCCGTTGGCGTTCTCGTCCAGTTCGTCAAGCGATCCGCTTTCGGTGAACGCCTTGGTGTCGAGAGCGGTGTAGCCAACCTTGCCATAGGCCGCGATGCCGGGCGTCAGAGCAAAACCAGCACGCGCGCCGATGTAATACTGCCCGCCGGTCTCGAGGCCCTCGCGGGCACCGTCGAAGCTGTCGGGGAAGCTGGTCGAACCGTCGCTGGTCGAAAGCTCGCCTTCGACGCCAATGAACGCGCCGCCAAGGCTGAGGTCGTAACCGGCGTTGATGCCGTAGACCGCACTGTCGGCGGTTGCGGTCGCCGAACCGTCGGCGGATTCGACGTCGACGCCTTCATAGCCGCCGAGCGCGCCGACATAGAAGCCGCCGGGAGCCTCGTTCTCCTGCGCCATTGCAGGAGTAGCCGCGAAGCCTGCGCCGATGAAGACGAGAGCGATATATTTCTTCATTTTTTGTCCTTTCCTGTGCGATCCCATGCACGGTGAAAGGCGCTTAGCGCTGCGGCCGATTGCCGCGGGATGAACTGGGGCAAACCTCGTCGACGGGTCGTGCAGGCAAATCGTTCAGACGAGGCAATCACGCAAGGTCTGGACCAGCGCGTCGGTATCGGCGGATATGTTGTAGAGATGCGGTGTCACGCGCAGCGACGAACCTCTGAGCGAAACATGGACCCGCCGTTCCGCCAGACGCTGGGTAAGGCCATCGGGCACGCCGTCCGGAAAGCCGAGCGAGAGGAAATGCGGTGCACGGGTCCCGATGGGCGCAGAGACCAGCCCGAGATCCTGCGCTTCGGTAGCAAATTCTTCGGTCCGGTGACCGAGTTCTGCAGAGATCGCCTCTACGCCGAACTCCATCAGGAAATCGAGCGCCGCGCCTGCTCCCTTCAGCAGCGGCGGGTTCGACTTCTCGCCCATGTCGAAGCGCCTTGCCCCGGGCTGGAAATCGTCGCGGTAGTCGACCAGACGGGCGAAATCTTCCGAGCCCGCGCGGTTGATCCAATTGTGCTCGATCGGCTCGCCATCGTGATGCTTGGGATCGACGTAGAGCATGGCAATCCCGTAAGGACCCATCAGCCATTTATAACACGCCGCCACGGCAAAATCGGGCTGCACCGCCGCAAAATCGATTGGCATCGCGCCCAGAGACTGCGTTAGGTCGAGCACCAGTGCCGCGCCATGTGCACGGGCTTTTTCCCCAACCGCCACAAGATCCACCAGTCGCCCGTCGGCCCAGTGATTATGTGCCACTGCCACAATCGCCGTGTGGGGTCCGATGGCATCGAGCACCGCCTCACTCCAGCAGCTTTGCGACGGACGCTGCACCGCGATCACCTGACCGCCGCAGCGCGCAGCCTTCTCCTGCCAGACGTAAACATTGGAAGGAAACTGGTCGCCGAGTGTCACGATGCTTTGGCCGCGTTCCAGCGGGATATTGGCTGCAGCAACCGCAAGGCCGTAACTGACAGAGGGAACCACCGCAATACGGTCGGCATCCACCTTCACCAGACGCCCCGCCCGCTCGCGAAACGCCTCAACTACGGCGAAGAAATCTGCCGGACGAAAATTCCACGGCTGTTCCTTCAGCCGCGCACCTTCCACCATGGCCCCACTGACCCCATGTGACAGCGGCGCCATATAGGCACAGTTGAGGTAGTGAAGATCCTCAGGAATCGCAAAGCGATGGCGCTGCGACGCGATGCCCGGCAAGCCTGCCCTCCCCTCAGCCGACCACGCCCGCGCTGGCAAGCACGGCCAGCGTGAGGAGATCCGGCGCGATGGCGGTCATCGGGGCGATCTGGACCGGCTTTTCGCTCCCGATCATCATCGGGCCGATCATGGTCTCGCCGCCCAGTTCGCGCAGCAGCTTGGCCGAGAGATTGGCCGATTGCAGGCCGGGCATTATCAGGACATTGGCCGGGCCCGACAAGCGATTGAAGGGATAAAGCTCCATCACCTTGCGGTTCAGTGCGGCATCCGGTGCCATTTCGCCCTCATACTCGAAATCAACGCTGTCGTCGGCATCGAGCAGCGCCACTGCGTCTCGGAGGTTGCCCAGCCACTGACCGGATGGATTGCCGAACGTCGAATAGGACATGAAGGCAACGCGCGGTTCATGACCCATGCGCCGGGCCACGGCAGCGGTTTCCCTGGCGATATGCGCGAGCTCAGACGCGCTCGGACGTTCGTTGATCGTGGTATCGGCCAGGAAGGTGGTCTGGTTCTTGCCAATCATCATGTGAATGCCGAAGGGCGTGGCACCGGGCTTTGGATCGATCACCCGCGCCACTTCGCGCGCAGTCTGCGCATAGGTGCGGGTCAGGCCGGTTATCATACCTTCACCATGACCGAGAGCCACCAGCAGCGCGGCGAAGACGTTGCGTTCCTGGTTGACCATGCGGCTTACGTCGCGCTGGGTATAACCACGGCGTTGCAGGCGCTTGTAGAGATAATCGTTCATTGCCGGCACCTTGTCCGACAGGTTCGAGTTCTCGATGATCCAGTCCTCGGGATCGTCCACGCCAAGTTCACGCAGCTTGTCGAGTACCTTGTCGGTCCGCCCGACGAGAATCGGTTCACCATAGCCGTAGTCACGATACTGGATCGCGGCACGCAGGGCGACTTCCTCTTCCGCTTCGGCAAAGACCATCCGCTTGGGGTTGGCCTTGGCCTGATCGTAGATATTGGTGAGCGCGCCGGTGGTCGGATTGAGCCGCGCTTTCAGCGAATGGCGGTAGGCATCGAAATCCTCGATCGGGGCCTGCGCCACGCCGCTGTCCATCGCCGCCTGCGCCACAGCGGAGGACACCACTTCCATGAGCCTCGGATCGAAGGGCGCAGGGATGATGTATTCCCGGCCGAACTGATGGCTCACGCCATAGGCGGCAGCAACCTCTTCGGGCACGCGTTCGCGGGCGAGTTCGGCAATGGCGCGCGCGGCTGCGATCTTCATTTCTTCATTGATCGCGGTTGCCTGCACATCGAGTGCGCCGCGGAAGATGAAGGGGAAACCGAGCACGTTGTTGACCTGGTTGGGATAGTCGGAACGTCCCGTGGCAATGATCGCGTCGGGACGCACGGCCTTGGCATCTTCGGGCATGATTTCGGGCACGGGATTGGCCATGGCAAAAATGATCGGCTCATCCGCCATGCTCGCCACCCATTCGGGCTTGAGCGCACCGGCTGCAGACAGGCCGAGGAATACGTCCGCGCCAACCAGTGCTTCTTCCAAACTTGTCGCCTCGGTCGCCACGGCATGGGCGCTCTTCCACTGGTCGACATTGTCACGGCCCGGCGTGATTGGGCCGGAACGGTCGCACACGATGACGTTTTCGTGCCGCACACCCATCGCCTTGATCAGCGCGGTACATGCCAGCGCCGAAGCGCCTGCTCCGTTCACCACCATCTTGACCTTGTCGAGATCGCGCCCGGTCAGATGGCAGGCGTTGATCAGCCCGGCTGCGGAAATGATCGCCGTACCGTGCTGGTCGTCATGCATGACCGGGATATTCATTTTCTCGCGCAGTGCCTGCTCGATGATGAAGCATTCAGGCGCGGCAATATCTTCGAGGTTGATGCCGCCAAAGCTGGGTTCCATCAGCGCGACTGCATTGATGAAGGCCTCTGGATCTTCGGTGTCGAGTTCGAGGTCGATCGAATCGACGTCGGCGAAGCGCTTGAACAGCACCGCCTTGCCTTCCATCACCGGCTTGGAAGCCAGCGCGCCGAGATTGCCGAGACCGAGGATGGCGGTGCCGTTTGAAATCACCGCAACGAGGTTGGAACGGGCAGTATAGCGCGCCGCATTCTTCGGATCGGCGGCAATCGCCTCGACCGGGGCCGCGACGCCCGGCGAATAGGCCAACGCGAGATCGCGCTGCGTCGCCATAGGCTTGGATGCGATGATCTCTATCTTACCGGGACGGATTGTCTCGTGATAAAATAGCGCTTCGCGCGTGTTGAAACCGGTCTGCTTTTCTTCGGCCATGCGTGTCCTCTGCTATCTTGTGGAAAGCCCCTAAGGAGATTTTCGAAGAAGTCATAGGGGAAACACTTGCGGCGCCGCTTCCCGAATCGAGGGACGGACCGCTACGGCATGGCGAATGGCCGACAAACCCACCCCGATGATGGAGCAATACCTCGCACTCAAACGCGAGGCGGGCGATGCGCTGCTGTTCTATCGGATGGGCGATTTCTTCGAGCTGTTCTTCGAGGATGCCAAGGTGGCCGCGCAGGTGCTCGACATTGCGCTGACCACGCGGGGCGAGCATGAGGGCGAACCTGTACCCATGTGCGGCGTGCCGGTCCATTCTGCCGAAGGCTATCTCGCCAGGCTGATCAAGGGCGGCTGCCGCGTTGCCATTGCCGAGCAGACCGAAACGCCGGACGAAGCCAGGGAGCGAACCAAACGCGAAGGCAAGCCGGTATCCAAGGCACTGGTTTCGCGCGACATAGTGCGCTTCGTGACGGCTGGGACGCTGACCGAGGAAGCGCTGCTCGAGCCCCGGCGCGCAAACCTGCTGGTGGCGGTTGCTCCCGTGCGCGACGGGGTAGGCATCGCAGCCTGCGACATTTCGACCGGAAGGATGGAGCTGGAAGAATGCGCTCCCGACCGGCTCGATGCGGCACTGGCGCGGCTCGGGGCGAGCGAGATAGTGGGACCCGAGGATTGGGACGATGCATCTTCCGACGTCATTGCCCGACCGCGGCACGATTTCCGCAGCGAGGACGGCGAAGCGAGGCTGAAGGATATGCACGGGATCGCAACGCTCGACGGACTGGGCGATTTCACCCGGCCGATGCTGGCGGCGGCGGCGGGGCTCATTGCCTATCTCGGCCATGCCGGGCGCGGCAAGCTGCCCTTTCTTCTGCCTCCGGTTGCAAGAGGCAGCGGCACGCACCTTGCAATGGATGCGGCGACGCGGACCAGCCTCGAAATTCTCGCCGCGCAGAATGGCGGGCGTGAAGGTAGCCTGATCGCCTGCATCGATCGCTGTGCAACCGGCGCAGGTGCGCGCCAGCTTGCGGAGGACCTGTCAGCCCCCCTCGCCGATCTCGGCTCGATCGAAGAGCGGTTGGCGAGCGTGCATCATTTCCATGTCGACCCACTTCTACGCGCCGATCTTCGGGGCGTCCTGCGACAGGCACCCGATATCGGCCGGGCACTGGGGCGGCTCGTTGCGGGCCGCGGCAGCCCCCGCGACCTCGGCCAGATCCGCGATGGCCTGTCCGAGGCGAGGCGCGTGTGCGAGATGCTGTCTGCCAGCGCGGACCTGCCGCCGCTGCTGAACCGCATAATCCAGGCGCTCGGCGGCCATGCAGCGCTGGTCGATCACCTCGCTCGCGCACTTGTCCCCTCGCCGCCAACCGAGCGCAGCCAGGGCGGTTTCATCGCCGGTGGCTACGACCACGCGCTCGACGCCCTGAGAGAGACATCCGGCAATGCGCGCAAGGCCATCGCCGCGCTCGAAGCGAAATATCGTGACGAAACCGCAACGCCTTCGCTCAAGATCAAGCACAACAAGGTGCTCGGCTACTTCATCGAGGTACCCGCCAGGCATGGCGACAAGCTGATGGCGCAGGACAGCGGGTTCACGCACCGCCAGACCATGGCTGGGGCAGTACGCTTCAATTCGGTCGGTCTGCACGAAGAAGCAACGCGCATCGCACAGGCAGGCGCGCATGCGATCGCTGCCGAGGAAGCGCACTTCGAGGAACTGGTCGGCGAGGTCATTGCCGCGCGCGAAGCGATCGCGGCGACCGCCGCCGCCCTTGCCCGCATCGACGTGTCGGCAGGGCTCGCCGAACGGGCGGTGGAAGGCGATTGGTCGCGCCCACAAATTCTCGACGAACCCTACCTGGAAATCACCGGCGGGCGCCATCCGGTCGTCGAGCAGGCACTGGCCAGGGCACGCGAACGCTTCGTCGCCAACGACTGTGCCCTCGACCCCGACGACCGGCTCTGGCTGATCGGCGGACCAAACATGGGGGGCAAGTCGACATTCCTGCGCCAGAATGCCCTGATCATACTGTTGGCGCAGGCAGGAAGTTTCGTGCCAGCCACTTCGGCCAGGATCGGCCTCGCCGACCGCCTGTTCAGCCGGGTGGGCGCATCGGACAATCTTGCGCGCGGACGCTCGACCTTCATGGTCGAGATGGTCGAAACTGCGGCGATCCTTTCGCAGGCGACCGAGCGCAGCTTCGTGATCCTCGACGAGGTCGGGCGCGGCACGTCCACCTACGACGGCATGGCGCTGGCATGGGCGGTGGTCGAAGCGGTGCACGAGCAATTGAAATGTCGCTGCCTCTTCGCCACGCATTATCACGAATTGTCGAGGCTGGCCGAAACCTGCGACGCGCTCAGCCTCCACCACGTTCGCGCGCGCGAATGGAAGGGCGATCTGGTGCTGTTGCATGAATTGGCCAAGGGCGCAGCCGACCGCAGCTATGGCCTCTCGGTCGCGAAACTGGCAGGTATACCCCCGCCGGTGATCAAGCGCGCGAAAGCAGTGCTCGACAAGCTGGAAAAGAGCCGTGCGGAAACGGGCGGTCTCGCGGCGGGACTTGGCGATCTGCCCCTGTTCGCGGTCACGGCAGAGGAGAAAGGCGATGCCCTCCGCGAGGCGATCATCGCGCTCGATGTGGATTCACTTTCGCCGCGCGAGGCGCTGGACGAACTCTACCGGTTGAAGACCGAAGCCGAGAAAAGCGGATCTTAACTATTCAGGGCCAGAATCCGCTTATGTCCCTCCGCTCGGCCTTCATCGGATTGGCTCTCCTCACTGCCCTATGCGGCGGGGGACTTTACGTGCTGCAAAGCCATTTCGGACGCGAGACTCAGATGCGCGATGCGGAACGGGCCTTTCTTACCGGGCATGCAGCCCCGGACAGCATAGTAGCCACCGATCCCTCGCCATCCCGGGGCGACTCCGCGAGCGTTCCCGCCGAACCTGCCGCCCTGAGAAATGAGGAACCGCTGACACTGGATAGCTGGTATGCGGACGCCGGTTCGAACGAAGGCCCCGCGGACACGGACCCTGAAGACAAGAGCTACCTGATCAACGATGCCCAACCTCTGGTCAGCGCCGAACCTATTTGATCGTTCTGGAACCGCGATCCCTGCGGGTCGGTTGTTCTCACATGGCACAGGACGATCCGCCTGAAGATCAAGACAAAAGCACGGCGTGGGCAGAGTTTCGGACCGACCTGGCCGAAGATCGCAACATCATGGCGATGGAGCGGACCTTCGCGGGATGGATGCGTACAGCCTTTGCCGCGATCGGCATCGGCCTCGCATTCAAGGCCGTGTTCGGGGAATTCGATCCGCCATGGCTGGCCAAGGCGATTGCCACGATCTTCATCCTTGCCGGAGGCTGGTTAGCGATCAATGCACAAAGAAGGACCTATCACACGCTCAAAAAGCTTGATTCGCATAAGCTCGATCCGATCAAGCAGCCGAATTTCCGCCTGCTCGCCTATTCGGTAGCGTTCGGAGCACTACTGCTGACCGCCGGGCTGTGGCTCCTTAACGACGGGAATCTCGACAGCAATTAATCAGGTGCCGTCGCCGCGCAGGCCGTCTGGCTTTTTGCCCTTGCCGTATTTGTCGACATTGTCATCGTGATTTTCCTCGCCGAGATAGGCACCCATGTCGATGCGGCCCGAACTTTCCATGTCGCGCATGTGATCGACCGTATCCTGCGTCGAATCGTTCATCAGGCCGGACACGTTCTCGCTCTTCTCGCTTTCGGTCGGTGAGTGGGTTTCGGTGGTCACTCCGCGGGCTTGCTCGGCGACTTCCTGCGCTTGATTGCGGTGATCGTCCTGCTCATCGTTATGTGTTTCGGGGGCGAGGCCCGCCTGGCGCGCTTCCTGGCTTTCGCCAACCGGGGTGTTCTTGCTGTCGCTCATCGAAAATCTCCTTTTCGAATCAACGAGCGGAGCTTCCGCCCCGTTCCCGCTTCTTGCCCGCTATCTGGTAGGAACCGGCTCCTCGCCCGAATAATCGTAGAACCCGCGCCCGGTCTTGCGCCCCAGCCAGCCGGCCTCGACATATTTCACCAGCAGCGGCGCGGGCCGATATTTGGTGTCGCGCGTAGTCTTGTAGAGCACCATCAGGATGTCGAGGCAGGTATCCAGTCCCACGAAATCGGCCAGTTGCAGCGGCCCCATCGGGTGGTTCAGGCCGAGGCGACACCCCTTGTCGATATCCTCGATGCCGGCGATCGACTGGCCGAGCACGAAGACGGCTTCGTTGATCATGGGCAGAAGGATACGGTTGACCACAAACCCTGGTTCGTCCTGGCTCAGCACCACTTCCTTACCGAGCGCCTCGGCGAAAGCTCGGGTACGGGCAGTCGTGGTTTCCGAGGTGGCAAGACCGGGGATTACTTCGATCAGCCCCATGACGGGCACGGGATTGAAGAAGTGCAGCCCGATGAAGCGGGCCGGATCGGGCGCATAGTTTGCCATGCGGGTGATAGGAATCGAACTGGTGTTCGAGGCCATGATGGCATCGGCGCCCAGCTTCTCGCCCGCTTTCTCGAAGATCGCCTTCTTGATTTCTTCCTTCTCGGTCGCCGCCTCGATGATGAATTCGGCCTCGCCCATCCCGTTGTAGTCGCCGACCGGGGTGATGCGCTTCATCGCGGCGTCCGCTTCAGCGATCTCGATCTTGCCGCGTCCGACCAGCTTGCTGAACGCCTTGTCGATCTTGCCGACAGCCTGTTCGGCCAGTTCGAGACTGACGTCGGCGAGCAGCACATCCATGCCGTTCTGGGCGATGGTCTGGGCGATGCCCGAACCCATCTGGCCCGCGCCGATAATGGCGATCGTCTTGCTCATCGAAAAATCCCTTCGCACCTGCAGCAAAACGCGCGGTCTAACGAGGGAGAGGAGCCTTGGCTAGCGATTAGCGCCCGGAATCCATTTCACGTCGTCCCTACCGCCGTCGTTCGCGACGCGGGCAAGCACGAAGAGGTAATCCGACAGGCGGTTGATATAGGCAAGCGCCTGCGGATTGGTCGGCTCGGTAGCCGCCATGGACGTCATCGCACGCTCGGCGCGGCGCGCCGCGGCGCGTGCGACATGGAGGCGCGCGGCCTGCTCGGTACCGCCCGGCAGCACGAAGCTGGTCAGCGGCTCGAGATTCGCGTTGAGGGCATCGATACCCTTCTCCAGCCATTCGACCTGCGCCGATACGATCCGCAGCACCATTTCGGACGGGCTGAAATCGTCACCCTCCCCGGCCGGTGTGGCAAGGTCGGCGCCAAGATCAAAAAGGTCGTTCTGGATGCGATTGAGCGCCTCGCCATGCTCGCCGGGGGCCAGCGCCACGGCAGCGAGACCGAGCGCGGAGTTCGCCTCGTCCACCGCGCCAATCGCTTCCATGCACGCGGCGTGCTTGGGCAGGCGCGAACCATCGACGAGGCCCGTGGTGCCGTCGTCCCCGGTACGGGTGTATATCTTGTTGAGCTTGACCACTGGCGGCGGCGGATCAGCTGGCGGTTGCGAGGATGACCGCGATTACTACGATCGCCACCGCCTGCCATTTCACGCGTGCCATCATCGCCTTGTTCTGCTTCAGCTGCATCTGTGTGGCGTCGACCTGCTCGCCGCTTTGCAGATCGATCTTGGTGCTTTGCAGGAAAGCGACCACTCCGCGCACGAGCGAGATGACGACCATGATCATGGCCAGGAGCAGGACAATGACGAGGACTGTGTTCATGTCCCCCTACTTAGGCGCTCGCCAGCGTAATACCAGCGGAGAATTCCCCCTTCCGAAGCTGGCGGGCGAGCGCGAGCCCGTCTTCGCCTGCTGCGCGGCGGTCGGCCAGGCTGGGCGAGCCGCGCCGCTTGGCCAGCTTCTCGCCTTCCTCGTCCAGCAGAACCGGGTGATGGTGCCATGTCGGCACCGGCAGGCCGAGCAGTTCCTCCAATACACGGTGGATATGCGTGGAGGAAAACAGGTCCTGCCCGCGCGTGACCAGTGTCACCCCGTCGGCGGCATCATCGAGCGTCGCGGCGAGATGGTAGCTCGCCGGCGCATCCTTCCTGACCAGCACGACATCGCCGAAGGGCCTCGGATCGGCGATCTGCGTGCCGCCCACCTCGTCTTCCCAGAACAGCTCACCCAATGTCGTCATCGCGCGGTCGACATTGAGCCTCAGCGCCGCCGGCTTGTCCGGATCGAGCGCCTGTCCCTTGCAGGTGCCGGGATAGACCGCGCCTTCCGGGCCCATGCGCGGTCCCAGCGCAGCGATATCCTTGCGCGTGCAGGTGCAGGGATAGAGCAGGCCTTCGTGCAGCAGGTACTGCGCCGCCTCCTCGTAATTCGCCAGCCGGGTCGATTGTGCAGGCACCTCCTCCCATTCGAGACCCAGCCAGGCTAGATCCGCGCGAAATTCCTCTGCCTTTTCGGGCAGCGAGCGTTCGCCGTCGATATCCTCGATCCGCAGAAGGAAGCGCCCGCCCCGCTCTTTCGCGATATCGTGCGCCGTAATCGCCGAAAAGGCGTGACCGAGATGCAACGATCCGTTGGGACTCGGCGCGAAACGGGTAACCACCATGCGTGCTTCCTATCGCGGCCCATGTGGATATGCACGGGACAAGTCTGTGGAAAGCCAGTGCGTAACACACTTGACGCTTTCCCGTGCAAGTGGATGTATCAAACCCAAGAGATCGGGGAGAACGCCAAAGTGTTCAGGGCCGAACTGCTGGAACGGGCCGCCAGGTTCCGAAGTAGCGCCGAGGATCCGACGCGCAATCTGCAATCGTGCCCTAGCCTGGTGCTCAACGCAGACTATACGCCGCTCTCCTATTACCCGCTCAGCCTGTGGCCCTGGCAGACGGCGATCAAGGCGATCTTCCTCGACCGGGTGGACGTGATCGAGACCTACGACCGCGAGGTCCATTCGCCCAATCTCGACATGAAGATCCCCAGCGTGATCGCGCTGAAGCAATATGTGAAGCCGTCCGAATTTCCGGCCTTCACGCGCTTCAACGTCTTCCTGCGCGACCGGTTTTCCTGCCAGTTCTGCGGCGACCAGCACAATCTCACCTTCGACCATGTCGTCCCCCGCCGACTGGGCGGCAAGACGACATGGGAAAACATCGCCACCGCCTGCGCGCCCTGCAACATGAAGAAGGGCGGCCGCACACCGAAGCAGGCCGGGATGCAGCTCTATGCCGAACCGATCCGCCCGACGCATTGGCAGTTGCAGCAGCACGGCAAGCAGTTCCCGCCGAACTACCTCCACGAAACCTGGCGCGACTGGCTCTATTGGGACATCGAACTGGAAGCGTGATTCGTTCAGCGTCGCGAGTGTGACGCTGAGACATGGACCACCTGTTACACTGTCCAAGAGCTAAAAAGCTGGAGGGAGCGGTAGCCCGTTTTCTACGGTGTTTGTGGAGGGGAAACTGGCAACGCATCATGCCGCGATGGCATAAATTGCGGGATGTAGGACAGCACGTGCGGGAAGTCTGCTAATGACGCCATTCAGGACATTCCAATGCCTCGCAAAACTGCATAAAAGCGGACTGTGATTTTACGGTTGCTCTGTTTTGCCGGCGTCGGGCTATTATCGGGATGCGCAACCGCTCCGTCGACCGCTGATGTTGAATGGCAGCCGTTCGGGCCTGTCTCCTGGGAAGAAGACCCCAAAAGAATGGCTGACCTAAACGCCATTTCCGGCGATGAGAAATTTAAGGCGCTACCAGCCCGAGTTCGATGCCCAGGCGGCCGGGTCACGCTTCATCACTCCAATGACATTCCTTTCGACAAATTCTGGATCTCATCGGACGCCAGACAAGCAGCTATTTCCGGAGGCTGGCTCGGTGGTGAATTGCTCGGTAGCGGCGGTGTTTGCTATTTTTCGAGGATAGAGAACAAGTGGGTCCGACAGGGCTGCGTCTCCACTTGGTCGGTCTAATATGGTGACCGCTTTTGAGGTTTCCTTGGCTAACAGCCGACGGTCGCAAATCCACCCCATTTTAGTTATCAGGTAACCGCTGCCCGCTCGCGAAATTCGTCGCGCTGCCATTCGCCGGCTTCGAGCACTTCTGCCAGATGCCGCGCGGCTTCGGTCATATCCTCGAAGCGTAGATAGGCCGGGGCGAAGCCGAAGCGGAGGATATCGGGATCGCGGAAGTCGCCGATGACGCCGCGGGCGATCAGCGCTTGGCAGATCGCGTAGGCTTCGCCCGCACGGAAGGAAAGCTGGCTGCCGCGCTGGGCGGGGTCTGCCGGGCTGACGAGGTCGAGGGCCACGCCGCCTTCGGCGAGGCACTGGCGGAAGAACTCGGACAGTTTCTGCGATTTCGCATAGAGCCGGTCGACGCCGATTTCGGCGATGAGGTCGACGCCCACTTCCAGCGCGGCGAGGCCGAGGATCGGAGGCGTGCCACAGAGCAGTTTCTCGATGCCGGGTGCGGGCGCGTAATCATCGCTGAAGGCGAAAGGGGCGGCGTGGCCCATCCAGCCGGTCAGCGGTTGTTGCGCGGTTTCCAGATGCCGTTCGGCGACGAAGGCATAGGCCGGCGCGCCGGGGCCGCCATTGAAATACTTGTAGCCGCAACCGACGGCAAAGTCGGCTCCGCACCCGTTCAGGTCCATCGGCAACGCGCCGCCCGAGTGCGAGAGGTCCCACAGCACCAGCGCGCCTGCATCATGTGCGGCGCGGGTCAGTTCCGCCATGTCGAACAGCTCGCCTGTCTTGTAATGCGTATGGGTGAGCAGCAGCAGGGCGACGCTTTCATCCAGCGCTTCGATCAGCTTGCCACGCTCGGCCAGTCGCCGTGTCGCAAGGCCCTGCTTCTCCAGCCCTTCGATCATGTAGAGGTCGGTCGGGAAATTACCGGGTTCGCTGAGAACGACCTTGCGATCCGGCCTCATCGCCAGCGCGGCGGAGATTAGCTTGAACAGGTTCACACTGGTCGAATCGCAGGCGATCACTTCGTGCGGCTGCGCGCCGATCAGCGGGGCGATTTTTGCCCCGACGCGGGCGGGCATGTCGATCCAGCCGGCACTGTTCCAGCTGCGGATGAGGTCCTGCCCCCACTCTTCGCGCACCACCTGTTCGATCCGTGCTGGCGTTGCCTTGGGCAGGCAACCCAGCGAATTGCCATCGAGGTAGATCACGCCTTCGGGCACGAGGAAGCGTTCGCGATATTCCGCCAGCGGATCGCCCGCATCGAGCACTCTTGCCCGGTCGAGCATCACGCAAGCTCCCGCAGGATCGCACGGCACAGCCCGGCATCGCCGCCGCCGACCTTGAGCGGCAGGGCGATCAGTTCGTAACGCCCTTCCGGCACGTCATCGAGCACCAGCCCTTCGAGAATGCGCATATCGTGTTTCAGCACCGCGTGATGCGCGTCCATCGCCTTGCTCTCCTGCGGATCGACGCTGGGCGCATCGGTGCCGATCAGCTTGACGCCCTGCAGCGCGAGCCATTCGACCGTTTCGGCGGCGATCGGCAGCCAGTCGCTGCGCCATTCGTCATGCGGGAACGCGTCCCAGGTGCGGAACAGCACGCGGTCGACACTGTCGATATGCGGCAGGTCGGCCACGTCGACTTCACCGTTCACGCCGCGCGCATCGACTACCAGGCAGGTGCCGATATAGGGGTCGAGCTCCATGCTCGCTGCGTCGAGCCCGTCTTCGGCATAATGCAGGGGCGCATCGGCGTGGGTGCCCGAATGCGTGCTCATGGTCATCTTGCCGACATTTACGGGCGAGCCTTCGTCCATCCGCCATGTGCGCTCGAAAGCGAATGCGGTATCGCCCGGCCAGACGGGCAGGCCCGGACGGAGGACCTGGCTGATATCCCAGATACGGCGCTTGCTCTTCCAGCTGCTCATAGGGCCGTCCTCACGCTGAGAAGTTCGGGGAAGAAGGCAGCCTTAAGCACACCCGCGAGATACGGAACGCCAGGAGTACCGCCGGTGCCCTTCTTGAAACCGATGATCCGCTCGACCGTCTTGAGATGGCCGAAGCGCCAGCGCTGGAAATGGTATTCGAGATCGACCAGCTTTTCGGCCAGTTCGTAGAGGTCCCAATATTCCTTCGGGTCACGGTAAATCTCTGCCCAGGCCGACTCGACTGCCGGAGAATGCTCCCACGCGCTGCCATGATCGCGCCGCAGGATGTCGTCCGGAATGTCGAACCCGCGCCGCGCCAGCAGCGCGATGGCCTCGGCATAGATGCTCTTGCGGGTGAGCTCCTCGCGCAGCCCCCCCGCTACTTCGGGCGTCGCTTCGTGCATGGTGATCATGTCCGGATTGCGCCCGCCGAGCAGGAATTCCATCATCCGGTACTGCGCGCTCTGGAACCCGCTCGATCCGCCGAGGAAGGGGCGGATGGTCGAATAGTCATGCGGGGTCATGGTGCTGAGCACGTCCCAGCTCTGGATCAGCTGCCCCTGCGCACGCGCCACGCGGGCGAGCATTTTGAAGGCGGGGCGCAGCCGGTCCTGCTGGATGCAGGTCCGGGCTTCCTCCAGCTCGTGGAGGCACAGCTTGAGCCACAGCTCACTGGCCTGGTGGACGATGATGAACAGCATCTCGTCATGCGCATCGCTGGCCGGATGCTGCGCGGAAAGAATACGGTCGAGGTCGAGATAGCTCGAATAGGTAACGTCGGAAGCCATGCCCGCCGCCCTAGCGCGCATTGCGCGCCGCGCAAACTACTGGTCGATGACCTTCGTTTCAGGATGATGTCTGTCGAGATGTTTCCTGATCGTCTTCAGGTTCCTGCTGTTCGACCGGTAAACGAGGTCGAACGCATCCCCCACCAGAGGTACCGCGCCCACCGCCGTATCGAAACCGATGCGGCCCATCATGTGCCACAGCTTCCATTTCGGCAGGCCGAGATTGCGCGCTTCCCAGACGATGTAACTACCCATAGCGGCCGTAATCAGATCGCCGATCACGGGCACGAGACCCACGATGGTATCGAGACCGATCCGGTAGTTCGTGCCCGGCAAGACCAGGCTGCGCTCGAGGATCATCTCCATCGCTTCGACCCGGCGACGGATCGACTGAGGATCGCTGCCAGTCGGAAAGTCGAAACGCAGCGGTCCCGTGGTGCCTTGCGAACCGAATCCCGTGTTCCCAGAGGCATTCTCAGGCTCGATCGGCGTAAGGCGATTGTCTTCCATCGGGCCTAGATGGGGGCGCGGCTCAATGGGAACAAGGGATGGAAAGCCCAGCTGTTTTCCGAAAATCCTTCCACCCCCGCCCGCACCTGCGACCAGCGGATAGGCGCGCCCAGGGGGATGTAGAGATTGGTCGCGGTGAGCGTCTGTTCCGCTTCGGAAAGGTACGACGCTTCTTCCGCCGGGTTCGCCGCGTCGACCGAAAGCTGGACGAGGAAATCCACGTCCGCCGAACAGACTGGTGCCGAAACCTCGCAATTGAACTGGTTCAGGAACCAGCGCGCGCCGGGATAACGCGCAACCGTATCGCGCAGGGTTAGGTCGGCATACTCTGCGCTTTGGACCCTTTCCAGATCGACCCCGATCGCCGAGAAATCTCGTGCAAGGGCGGAAAAGAGAAAGTCGGAGCCGGGACCGGGCGGCAGTGCGATGGCAAGCATGACATCGCTACCGGCCCCATTTTTCCATTGCTGCACGATCGAGGAAGCGCGCGCGCGCCGCTCTTCCAGCGAAAGACCCTGCCAGCGTTCGCCCACCGTACCATCATCGCCCGGCAGGCCATCGGCCACGATCCGGCTCGATCCGGTCCAGCCGGCAAGGTTGAACTGCTGCACAAGTGCGGGCCGATCTATCGCCAGCGCCAGCGCTTCGCGGTTAGTCGGTGAAGCGAGAAAACCCTCGGGCCGCACCACATCCAGCCCGTAGAGTCCGATTGCCGGATCCACCCGTACCGTGCCGCGCGACAGGGCCCCGGTAATGGCCAGTGGCAAGGTCTCCAGCCGTCCGCCAAGGAGAATGTCGACCTGTCCCTGTGCGAAGGCGCGAGCCGCCGCTTGCGGCGCAAGGGGGCTGATGCGCACCGTCCTGACCTGGTCTTCCCAGTCGTCCTGCGGGGACAAGCCCCGCTGTTCAGGGGGCAAGGCCTGAAGCACGGCCGCGCCGTTATCGAGATTCGCCACCATCGGCCCCGCATCGGTATTGCGCAGGGCAATACCCAGTTCGGGCTGGGCGAGCAGGCTGAGAAAGCCCGGCATCGGGCTGCGCAGACGTATCTCGATGACCCGCCCCGTCATTGCGCGCACATCGAGCACCTTTTCCAGATCGAAACCGAGGCTGGTGCCATCGAGCCGGTCGATCGTGCGGTCGAGGCTGTCCGCCACGGCCTGCGCCGTCAGGCGCGTTCCATCCGGCAGATCGAATTCCCTGATTCGGAAGATGTAGCTTTCCCCGTCGTCGGTCACGATCCAGCGTTCGGCCAGTCCGGGGACCACTTCGCCCTGCGCGTTCAGGCGCACGAGGCCCTGCCGCTGGGCGGAACGCATCAACTGCGCCCCGGCGTTCAGTTCCCGATCGGAGGAAAACAGCGATGCGGTTGTACCGATATAGGCCACGTCGACCTCGCCGTCATCCGCGCCGGCGCTGCAGGCGCCCAGCAGGGCGAAGATCAGCAGGACCGGAATGGGGCAGCGCATAATTCCGACGTAGCAGCGCCGCGCCTATGTTCAAGCACGCCGTTCAGACCTGGCGGACACCCCAGACGTGCGTTGCCGGAGCGACTGCGGGGCGGGCATAGCGCGGTGCCTCGGACTTTTCGCGCACGAGGCTGGTGCGGGCGAGTCCGGCATCGACCGGTTCGTCAAAGGAAATCCCAACGCGCGCGCTCTGGCTCCACGCCACCACACCGCCTACTTCGCCAATCTTTTTCAAGGTGACTACAACGCGTTGCCCGGCTGAGGCGATCAGTTCGCCTTCTATCATCATGCCGCCATCGGAAAGGTTGCGGACCTTGACCCGTTCGCTCCGCACAGACCCTTCGAGCCGCACGTCGGCCATGAGGAAAAGGCTGTCGCGCTTCAGATTGCGCGTGTCGATTGCAGTCATCACACTTCGCTTCCCGTTATTACCGATCCCGGTCGCGTCCTGTCCCAATGGCAAGAAACCTACGCGCAGGATGATAACCAATGGTTGGCGAAAACGGTTAATCCGCTAACTTTTCCAGTAAGACGTTCAATCGTCGCGCGAAATTTTCTCGCGGCGTTCATGCGCTTCCTGCGCTTCGACCGTCATGGTCGCGACCGGCCGGGCGATAAGACGCTTCAGGCCGATCGGATCGCCGGTCACTTCGCACCAGCCATATTCGCCCTGGTCGATCCGCCGCAGGGCAGCGTCGATTTTCGAGATTAGCTTGCGCTGGCGATCACGGGTCCGCAGTTCGATACCCCAGTCGGTTTCCGAAGAGGCCCGATCATTGAGGTCGGGTTCGCGGATCGGACCATCCTGCAGGGATTGGAGCGTCTGGTCGGCCGCATCGTGGATCGATTTCTTCCAGTCGAGCAAAAGCATGCGGAAATAATCGAGCTGCCTGTCTCCCATGTATTCTTCGTCATCAGAGGGCACATAATCAGGGTCGACGGCAGCCTTCGCCTTGGCGAGCTTTTCCGAAACATTCGAAGCCGTAGTGGCCATTGAGTGTGGTACCCTTCTTCCCAACTCTCTTGTGCGGAGTGCCGCCTTCCCGCTGGCCCGGATTTTTCCGGCTCCCGCGGCGCTCCGATGGCGCGGCCTATAGGAGCGCCACAGAATCCCCGCAAGCGGCTTTCGGGAATTCCCATAGGCTGTGACAGATTAAGCGCAGACTACCGAAGAGGATCGACGCAATTCGATGCTTTTTGCCGTTAACTATTTATTGACCATAACAGGCGAACGTGGACTTCACCGGCGGGGGCCGGATCCGGAACGGGGGAGTTTCCGAACATGCAACTCAAGGCCATTGAAGGCGGCGCAGGCCGTATCGAGCAGGACGACGAAGCCCTGGTCACCATCAAAGAATATATGCGTGAGTACGAGAACGGTAGTCTCGATGCGCTCTACGATCTGGGAGTCGTCTTTTCGACCGGCAGCCACGGCTGCTGCGCCGACATGATCGAAGCCCACAAATGGTTCAATATCGCTGCCTCGAAGGGTCACGAAGAAGCAGCCTGGTGCCGGGCGGATGTTTCCGACGAGATGACTGCCCGCGAGATCGCCGAAGCCCAGCGCCGCGCACGCGAATGGCTGGCAGACGGATCGCGCAAGGTTGCCTGAATCAACCCCCTTTGCGGAAGGGCGTTCGACTCTCGAGATAATTGCGATCGGCGGTCACGCCTTCGCGCTCGCGCTCGAGGAAATCCGCCACCGCCGCGCGGAAGCCGGGGTCGGCAATCCAGTGGGCGGAAACGGTCTCGACCGGTTCGTAGCCGCGGGCCAGCTTGTGCCCGCCCTGCGCACCCGCCTCGACCCGCGATAGGCCCCGCTCGATCGCCAGATCAATAGCCTGATAATAGCACAGCTCGAAATGCAGGAAGCGGACCTGCTTCGTGCAGCCCCAATATCGCCCGTAGATTGCCTCGGCGCCGATGAAGTTGAGTGCCCCGGCAATGGGTTCGCCGTCTTCCAGCGCCAGTACCAGCACGATTTTTTCGCCCATCCTTTCGCCCAGCAGGTCGAAGGTTGCGCGGGTCAGATAGGGCTGGCCCCACTTTCGCGCCCCGGTGTCCTGGTAGAAATGCCAGAACGCATCCCAGTGTTCGGAGCGGATGGCATCGCCGGTGAGCCGGACGATCTCCAAACCTGCCTGCGCAGCAGCGCGTTCCTTGCGCAGATCCTTGCGCTTGCGCGAGGTCAGCGTGGCGAGGAAATCGTCGAAACTCCCGAAACCCTGATTGATCCAGTGGAACTGGATATCGCTCCGCAGCAGCCACCCCGATGCTTCGAACAGCGGAACCTGATCCGGTTCGATGAAGGTGGCGTGGGCAGAGGAGAACCGGTTCTGCAGGCAAAGCTGCTCGGCCGCCGACAGCAGCGGCGGGGCCAGCGCCGGGTCCGACAGCAACAGTCGCGGTCCCGTGGCAGGGGTAAAGGGTACGGCGATCTGCAGCTTGGGGTAATAGCTTCCTCCGGCCCGCTCATAGGCATCGGCCCAGCTATGGTCGAAGACATATTCGCCCTGACTGTGACCCTTGGCGTAGGCGGGCATGGCGGCAAGTGGCGGGCCGTCACCGGAAGAAATCGCCAGCGGAACGGGTTGCCAGCCCGTGCCGGGCCCAACGCTGCCAGAATCTTCCAGCGCGGTGAGGAATTCATGGGAAACGAAGGGATTGTCGCCTGCCAGCGCGTTCCATGCCGCGGCGTCTATCGAGCCGACCGATCCGGCGATTCGCGCGGCTAGTCCTTCCCCGTTCACGTCAGGCCTTCTCCCTCGGCGATCAAGGCGTCTGCATGCTCCAGGCCGTGCGCGCGAGCGGCGGGAGAATCCACCGTCCAGGTCAGGACCGGCATACCGCGGCCTTGAAGCGCGGAGACCATCGAATTGGGTAATGCCGCAACATGATAGGCCAGGAATTCAGGCTTCGCGACCCACAGCGCCATGTGCCGCTGCCACGCCTTCTGGGTCATGCCGACTTTATCTTCACGCATCACGAGGCCGCAGACCGTCTGCGGCGAGTGCTTTACGAACCACACGCATACGCGCGGGTCGAAGCTCATCACCGCATACGGCCCGTCATAGCCTTCGAGCGCCTTCGCCACCGCACGGCAGCTGCGTTTCACATCGTATCCGCGCCGTGACTTGATCTCGATCAGGATCGGCACTCGTCCGCCGACGATTGGCAGCAGGTCGTCGAGCCGCGCCAGCTTGTGCTCGCTGTCGAGGAAGGCGATCTGCGCCAGTTCCTCCGCGCTATGCGCGGCAAGCGGCCCGCTTACACCGGTCAGCCGTTCGAGCTCCCAGTCATGGACAAGCATGGCACAGCCATCGCGGCTGCGCTGGATATCGCATTCGATGCCCAAGCCGCGCTCGACTGCCAGCGCGAAGCCGGCGAGCGAATTCTCCGGCACGCCCGGGCCATGCAGCCCGCGATGGGCATAGGTCCATTCACGCAACCACCCGACCCGCGCTGGATCGGGCGAGTGAACGATCAACCGGTCAAGCGGGGCGAAGAGCGACAATCGCGTCAACCTCGACCGCGGCGTCGAGCGGGAGCACCGGTACGCCGACCGCGCTGCGAGCATGGCGGCCCGCATCGCCGAACACTTCGGCCATCAGGTCGCTGCACCCGTTCACCACCTTGGGCTGACCTGTAAAGTTCGGCACACTACTAACGAAACCGCCCAGCTTGACGACCTTCTCCACGCGGTCGAGCAGGCCTGCCGCCTTCAACTGCGCGAGGATCATCAAACCGCAGGCGCGCGCCGCTTCCTGTCCGCGTTCGAGCGTGACGTCCTGGCCCAGCTTGCCGGTAACGAGATTGCCATCGACAAATGGCAATTGGCCCGAGACATAGGCCGTGTCGCCCGACACAACGAGCGGCTGATAGCTGGCAACGGGCGCAGCCGCTTCGGGCAGCGTTATACCCAGCTCTTCCAATTTGGTTTCGATACTCATGCGTTTTCCCTTTCCAGTTGCGCTCGCAGCCACGGCAAAGCATCATCCCAGCTGTCGATCCGCGCGTCGGCATGGCCCGAACTATGGGCGCAGTCGATATGCGGGGCGAGCATAGGCTCGCCGCACAGGTGGAGCGTCGTGATGTCCGAAATCGTTTCGCGCGCGGACCGGTGGTGCTGCGCCAGATCGTCGATGAAAATCGCCTTAGACGGGCGATATTCCTGAAGGATGTTCTGCAGTGCCGGGCCCTTGGGGCCCTGGTTGGTGAAGACTCGTGCGTTGAGGCCGTGGCCCGCAAGCTGCTCTGTCCGCATCGCTTGCCGCTTGTCCACGAGATTGGTGAGGATCACCACATCGGCTTCCTCGGCCAGTGTGTTGATCCCCTCGATCGCTCCCGGAATCGGGGCCTGCCTGTGCATTTCGGTGTCGAAAAACTGACCGAGCTTGCGCCAGATTTCATCCTGCTCGAGCACCTCGCCACTGTCCTGCCAGCGCAGCGCCTGCGAAAAATCATTGCCGCTCATGCGGAATTCCACGCCCTGCGTTTCGGCCAGCCAGTCCCTGAAGGGCGAGACCATGTAGAGCAACACCTCGTCGCAGTCGGAAATGATCAAGGGGCGGGTCATGCGTTCAATTCCTTCGCGGCAGCGACAAGGGTTTCGGGTCTGGTGTTAAGGGCATCGGCAGCGGCGACGAGATCGGATTCGTGGCCTGCGAGAAAGTCCAACACCGCGGCCTGGACGCTGCGGTCGTCGATACCGTGGCGCAGACGTTCGGGGGTGAGACCAGTCAATGAAAGCAGGCGCTCAGCGCGCTTTTCATCGGTCAGCGCCCAGCCGAGCGCTTCCAGTGCGAACACCTCCGGCGTGCGCTCGTCTCGATCCGCCGATTTATCGCTTACCGGAATTGTCAGTCCTTTCGCTTGCTCCTAAGCCTGCGGTCCATATTCGCAGGAGTGACTGGCCCCGTGGCAAAGAGAATCCTCGTTGTCGAGGACAACGACCTTAACCGTAAGCTGTTTTGTGACGTGCTGAAGGCGAACGG
This sequence comes from Qipengyuania sp. B-5, assembly GCF_056857815.1. Classification (NCBI taxonomy): domain Bacteria; kingdom Pseudomonadati; phylum Pseudomonadota; class Alphaproteobacteria; order Sphingomonadales; family Erythrobacteraceae; genus Qipengyuania; species Qipengyuania sp. B-5. Next base: position 225,235 of record NZ_JBSXNU010000054.1, read on the forward strand.
TTATGAAGTGGTGCCGGTTTCCGACGGAAGCAATGTTCTGGCCACCGCGAAGAAATCCGAACCGCAACTGGTCATTATGGATATCCAGCTTCCCAATGTCAGCGGGGTGGATCTGATCGCGCGGCTGAAGGCCGACAAGTCGCTGGAAAGCATACCCGTTCTTGCCGTCACCGCCTATGCTGGCAAGGGCGATGAAGAGCGGATCCGCGATGCAGGCGCGGAAGATTATCTCGCCAAACCGGTGTCGATCGGCCCCTTCATGGCCGCCGTGCGCAAGCTGCTTTCCGACTGAGAGAAACGGCTGCACGCTTGACAAGCGGCACCGGAAACCGCTTTGCCGCCCCATTCGTTCGGACCCGTAGCACCGCGGGCCGCACCGCTTATTTTGAAGAACTGGACCCACCAATGGACCGTGCAGAGGTAGACGCGAAAATCCGCGAACTTGCCGAACCCTTCAACAAGAAGGGCATCGAGATCAAGGAAGAGACCACTTTCCAGAACGATCTCGAATTCGACAGCCTGACGGTGATGGATTTCGTTGCCGAGATCGAAGACGAATTCGACATCATCATCTCGATGAACCAGCAGGCCGAAATCGAGAATTACGGCCAGCTCGTTGACGCGGTCCACAAGCTCCAGGCCGATTCATGAGCGAAGGCATCCTTCAGCCGGACAAGCCCGAGGCGCTGGAAGGCGATAACCGGGACCTGTTCTCCAAGTTCGACGATGTCATCGCGCTGCGCGAAGGCCTGCTTGCGTATGGGCGGGAGGATCCGTTCAACCTGGTGATGGAAAAGGTGCTCTCGCCCACCCGCGCGATCTGCAACGGGCGCGAGACGATCCTGCTCGGCACCTATAATTACATGGGCATGACCTTCGATCCCGATGTGGTCGAAGCCGGAAAGCAGGCCCTGTCCGATTTCGGTTCCGGCACCACTGGCAGCCGCGTCCTCAACGGCACCTACCAGGGCCACAAGGAATGCGAAGAGGCTTTGCGCGAATTTTACGGGATGGACCATGCGATGGTCTTCTCGACCGGCTACCAGGCCAATCTCGGGATCATCTCCACTATCGCGGGCAAGGGCGATTACATCGTTCTGGACATCGACAGCCATGCCAGCATCTGGGACGGCTGCGCGATGGGCCAGGCCGAAGTCGTGCCGTTCAAACACAACGATATCGAGGCGATGGAAAAGCGCCTGCGCCGCATCCCCGAAGGTGCGGGCAAGCTGGTCGTGCTCGAAGGCGTCTATTCGATGCTCGGCGACATTGCGCCCCTGAAGGAAATGGTCGCCATCGCCAAGAAATACGGCGCCATGGTGCTGGTCGACGAAGCACATTCGATGGGCTTTATCGGCGAGAACGGCCGCGGCGTGGTGGAAGATGCGGGGGTGATCGACGATGTCGATTTCATCATCGGCACTTTCTCCAAGAGTGTCGGCACGGTGGGCGGTTTCTGCGTTTCGAACCACCCGAAGTTCGAGATCATGCGCCTCGTCTGCCGCCCATATGTCTTCACCGCCTCGCTGCCGCCGAGCGTGGTCGCGACTGCGGCCACCAGCATCCGCAAGCTCATGCACGGCTCCAACAAGCGCGCGCATCTGTGGGAAAATTCACGCGCCCTGCACAAGGGTCTGCGCGATCTCGGCTTCAAGCTGGGAACCGAGGAGGCGCAGAGCGCGATCATCGCGGTGATCATGCCCGATCTCGAAAAGGGCGCGCATATGTGGGAGGCGCTGATCCGCGGCGGGCTCTATGTAAACCTTGCACGGCCCCCGGCAACGCCTGCCAACATGACCCTGCTGCGCTGCTCGCTATGCGCCGAGCACAGCGAAGAAGAAGTCGGACAGATACTCGAAATCTTCGAGAAAGCGGGCCGCGAAACCGGGATCATCTGAGACGGCCCATGCCATCGGGTCGCGCCGAACTCTCCATCGCCGATAGGCAAGGACAGGGCCGGCCAGCCGGGCAGGAGGCATGAGAGCCGTTTTCGGATGGCTGGGACGGACGGGACTGCTCTATCTCGTCCTCTGCCTTGCGTTTGCCTTCTACATCCTCGCCTGGCCGCGCATCGTGCCGCAATTCGGCAGCGACAGCCTGCGGCAGGACACCATGTCCGTTGCCCAGATCCGCGAGACTGTCTTGCAGGAACGCGAACAGCTTCAGTTGGAACTGACGCAGCGCGAGGCGGATATTCGGGCCATGGCCGTGGGGGCAATCGACCGGCGGCTGGTGCGGGCGCACCGCCAGCAGGAAGAAGTGCAGCGCGAGATCGAGGGGAGCAACGGGTTTCTCGACGCGGTCCGTCCTTCGCGCATTCTCGCTCTGCAGCGTGCGAAATTACGGGACGCGGCGCTCCAAGCCGAGATTGACGCACTCGAATCCGCTCGGAAGGCCAAGCTTGCCGGCTCGCTCATTACCAGGGCAGAGGCCGAGTTCGACCGCTATTCGAGAATTCCGACCGCCAATGCCGTGCGGGTATCCCACCGGCTTTGCGACAGCGCCGAGAAAGATCTGAAAGAGTTCGAACGGCGCAGCATGCTGGATCAGACCACGCGCGAGATTTTCCTGCGCGAACGGGAGGTGCTGGAGGCGACCCGCGACCGCCGCTGCGATGCGGCAGAAAGCCGCGAGACCCGGCGAAACGCAGGTCTTGCCGCCAGTCAAAAGCTCGCAAAGGCCCGCCGCGCCTACGAGGAAGCGCGCGAGTGGGACATGGCTGCCCTGCCCGACACGACGCTGGGTATGTCGGAAACGAGCCTGCGCGAAGTTCTGGTCGCCGCCGCATGGGCGTTGCTGGGTATATTGCTCCTGCCCTATCTGATCCGCACCCTTCTCTATTACGTCATCGCCCCCATCGCGCAGCGGCGGCAAGCAATCCGAATCTCGGTTCCGGGCATGAACAGCGTGGCGGTGAAACCGCCGCAAGAACAGTCGCGCGCCTCGATACCCGTCCGGCTCGGAGCAGGGGAGGAATTGCTGGTGCGGCAGGGCTTCCTGCAATCCAGCCCGGCGGATGCGAAACTGCGTACACGCGCCCTGCTCGACTGGAAGGCTCCGCTCGCCAGCCTTGCCAGCGGCATGGCCATGCTGACCCGCGTGCGCGACAGCGACACGACGACAGTGATCTCCGCCGATGACGATCCCTTCGCCGAAATCACCGCCATCGACCTGCCCCAAGGCGCGGCCATGGTGCTTCAGCCGCGCACGCTGGCCGCAGTGGTCCAGCCGCAGGATAGGCCGTTGCGGATCACCAGCCACTGGCGGCTCTTCAGCCTCAACGCATGGCTGACCCAGCAATTGCGCTTCCTCGTCTTCCACGGCCCTGCCCGGCTGATCGTCAAGGGCGGACGCGGCGTGCGGGTGGAGCCGGTCGACAGCGGCCGCCGCTTCGGGCAGGACCAGCTGGCGGGCTTTTCCGCCGACCTGTCCTATTCGGTCGCCCGCAACGAAACCTTCGTTCCCTATCTCCTCGGCCGTGAACCGCTGCTGCGGGACCGTATAGAAGGCGGAGAGGGCGTGCTGGTGCTGGAAGAAGCACCCTATGCGGGCCGCCGGAAAGGCATTCGCGGCGGGCTGGAAGGGTTGTTCGATGCCTTCCTGAAGGCCTTCGGCATCTAATGCGCATCCGGCAGTAATCGAAAGAAAAACCTGCCCTTGGGTTCGATTTTGATTTCTGAACGGGGCGTGACCCGAAGTTCAGAATGCATTCAATGGAGTCCTCCTAGAAAGTTCCCAATATTTCAGGAGATTTCGGGATGACCCTATCCATAATGAAGGCAGCTGGCCTCGCAGCGGCAACCACATTACTAGGCGCCTGCAGCATCGGTTCATATGGCGGACTGTCATTAGGCAGCGCAGGCTATTACGATGACGGATATTACGACGACGGCTACTATGGCTGGTACGACGATTACTATTATCCTGGCACCGGCTATTACGTTTATGACCGCGACCGGCGAGCGCACCGCTGGAATGCACGCCAGCAGCGTTACTGGATGGCACGCAGGGCCGCGATCCGCGACCAACGCCGCATCCGCGCCAACTGGAACCGCTGGGAACGCCGCGAAGCACGGCGCGAATATCGCCGCGACGCCAGACGGGATGCCAGGCGTGAATATCGCCGCGAATACCGACGCGATGCACGGCAGGAAGCAAGGCGCGAGGCCAGGCAGGAAGCAAGGCGCGAGGCCAGGCAGGTAGCCCGCCAGCAGGCTCGTCAGCGCGCCAGGCAACAGGCACGGCAGGAAGCGAGGCGTGAAGCCAGACGCGAAGCCATTCGCGATGCCCGTCGCGAAGCGCGCAGGGACAATCGCCGCGACGCGAGACGCGATGCACGCCGTGAAGACCGGCGCGAACGCCGCCGCGAGAGGCGCCGCGAACGCGACGATTGATTGCCGCCAGCACGCCAGGCAAAGGAACATAGCTCCTTTCGGGACGTCTCATTCCCGAAAGGAGCTTTTTCATGAAGATCACGAATTCGGGCAGCGCCACCTATGAGGGCCTCGGCAAGGACGGCAAGGGCCATGTCTCCACCGGATCGGGCGCACTCGCCGCCCAGCCTTACGGCTTCAACACCCGTTTCGAGGATGCACCGGGGACCAATCCGGAAGAACTGATCGCCGCCGCGCATGCCAGCTGCTTCACCATGGCGCTGAGCTTCAAGCTAGCCGAAGCCGGTTTCACCGACGGCCACGTGACCACCAGCGCGGAAGTGACGCTGGAAAAGGAGGATGGAGGCTTCACCGTGACCAGGTCGGCGCTTTCCACCAAGGGCAAGGTCGAAGGAATGGATCAGGCCAAGTTCGAGGAGCTGGCCGCCGACGCCAAGGCCAATTGCCCGATCTCCAAGCTGCTCAAGGCAGAGATTACCCTCGACACAAAGTTCGAGGGCTAGAAGCAGCTAGGACTGCGAAAGCCGCATCTTGCTATTCCACCAGGCGAATCTCGATCGGTTGATCGTTTCGTAGCACCGTCAGCCGCTGCGCCGACCGGGCCGGGCCCGCTTCCACCAACCACTGCGCCGTCTCGCAGTTGGATGCGCCGGTCGCAAGCGTCCGGTCGTCGATGGCCACCACCTTGTCTCCCAGTTTCAAGCCGGCCCGCTCTGCCAGCGAGCCGTGGTAAAGTTGTACGACGCGAACGTTCCCGGCGAGTTGCATCAGCGCATAGCCCGGATGCGGAGGAGGGGTATGGGGCCGTTCACGGGGATGGAGGATTATCCGCGCCTCCGAATAATCGAGCGTTACATCGTGCGTATCAAGGATGCCGAGCCCAACTAGAGAGGGAGGGGCGTTGCGCGTAGTTGCGCGGTGCCTTCCCAGCTCCGTCATTCCCATCCGCATGCCCTCGATCTCGAAGCGCAGCAGGTCAGTGTCGGCTCCCAGGCCAGCGGCTGACACGCCATGCGAACCGCGTCCCTCGCGCACGGTGCCAGGAATGATCGCACTTGCAACCCGAGCGTCCTGCATCACCTGGTCGAACAGAACGATGGTATCGGAATTGCCGGTGTCAAACAGGCCCTTGTCGGCAAATTCACCTATGGCGTAATCGAATACCGGGGCGTGCGGATAGCCGAAGTCGTGCAGCGGGACGACGATCGTATCTTCCGCCGCTGCAATCTCAGGCAAATCCGCGAGGCGTTCCGCGATCTGCAAGATCTGCCGTTCTGCATCGATGTGCCAGACACTGCCGGGGAATATTTCCGAGCCAATCACGCCTGCGTCTATGAAGCAACCGGCCGGATCGATGGCGCGAAAATCGCTTACCAGCACCGGCACGGAGCGGAACGTCACGCCGCCGATCGTCAACCTGTCGACGATGCCGATATCGGTCGTAACCTCCCGTCCGTTGGCGTCGCGCCCGGTGTTCGAGCCGATGATTACCAGATCGAGCTCGGCTGCCAGCTCGCGCGAGATCATGGTGGGAAACCCGGTGTCGAAAACAAAGCGGCGTTCGAGATCATTCATGGCTGCATTGATCGAGAACTTGCCCATGTGCGGAATGAGGGGCACTCTCGCGACCACTTCTTCCCGCTCGATCGCGATCGGTCTTTGTAAAACCGCCGCCGCCTCGGGTGTAATTTGCGCGTGCGTTTGCAGCGGCAGGAGCATTGCCGACAGCGGGAAAAGAATTGCAACCGCGAATGATTTCATGGTCCGGTCCCTTTCTGACAAAAGGCCGCACGGCATTGGAAACTTGCGGATGAACCGGGCTTAGCCCCACTCGGTCCTTTTCGGAATTTACAGCCAAACCCGACAGGTCGCCCCCGTCCCTTAGCAGCCATCCCCGCTCAGCGCGCTGGAGTCATGCAGTCTCAGCCTCTCTCATCACGGCAGACTCTTCCTCCACGATCAACCCTACTTGCTCCGGGAATACCGGCCACAGCAGTTGCTGGCCCAACGTGGTCGGCGGCAGGTTCTCCACGCCGTAACTTTCGGGATAGGTCCGTGTGATCTTTGCGGTGCCGAACAGTACATCCCAGAAGAACAGGAGGTTTCCGTAATTGCCCTTGTAATGGACCGCCGGATCGCTCGCGTGGCGGCCATGGTGCGCGTGGTGCGTGGCGGGGGTCGAAATGGTTCTTTCGACCAGCCACATCACCGGTGACAGCCACTTAACTGCGTAAAGCGGCCGGTCCCAGGCGATGTCCGAATGCGCGCCGGTGATGACCGCCAGCTTGACCACGATATAGCCCGCATAGACCCAGCCGAGGCCGAGGTAGATCAGCACGCCCGACAGCCAGATGCCCGGCATCATCATGTAGTAGAAGAGATTGTTCCGGTAGACGAGCCGCACGCTCATGTAGCGCGCGTTGTGGTGCGGCCGATGGAGATTGTAGAGCCACGGGAAGGTGTGTGCCGCGCGGTGCCACCAATATTGCATCATGTCATCGAGCAAGAGAAACAGCGCGATGGCGGCGAAGGCGTTCAGATCGGAAAGCGCGCCGGCATATTGCGGCGCGACCATTCCAGCGAACGCAGCGGAGAGGAACAGGATTGCCGGCTGGGTCAGGCCGAGCAGCACGACAATGCTGGCCGCCTCGACGATCCCGTCGTCACGGGTCTGCTCTGGCTTGGCGAACAGATTGCTGCGCCATAGCTCGAGCAACGCGAAGCCGAGATAGATGGCAAGGATGGCGATGGTCGATGCGGGCATGGTTCTCTCTCCCCGAGGCGAACTTGTCGATTTGCCTTCTAACCTTTACCGAAGCGCAAGAATGTCCAGAAATTTACATTTGAATGCGACTCGGCGATCGCTGGTCACGCCGATGCTGTTTTCGGCGCTCGATAACGGCTTGCAGGCGCATCTCGTCCGTATATCGCAACTGCGCGAATTTGCCGATGGACAGATCATCCAGCAGCGTGGCGATGCGGCCGACGGCTTCTGGCTGATCGAGGACGGGGCCGTGCGGGTCGGGCAATTCCTGCCCGATGGAGAGTTCCGTGCGGTCGCGCTGCTGGGCCCCGGCGATTCCTATGGTGAGCTGGCGGTATTTTCGGGCAAGCCGCGGATCGTCGATGCCATTGCGCGTGGGACCAGCCGGTTGCGGTTGATCGGCGCGCGCGCCTTCCTCGATGCGCTGGGCAATTACCCCGCGTCCAGCCGCGCGCTACTGGGCGCGATGTCGGAGCAGTTGCAGGATACGTTATCGCTGCTCGCCGGACTGCGGCACGGTACCAACCCGGCGCGGCTGGCCGGGCTGCTCGCCGCGATGGCAGGCGAAGGAGCGGGCGCGGCGGAGGTCACCATCACCCAGCAGGAACTGGCAGACCTCCTCGGCGTGACCCGCGCCACCGCCAACGCCGCCCTACGCGAATTGCAACGCCACCGGCTGATCGATCGCGGCTATGGCCGCATCCGGCTGCCCGACCGGACCGCATTGGCCGCTTTTGCCTTGCGCTAGTCCCAAGACTCCTCGCCGCCCTCCACGGTCAGGCTAAACAGGCTTTCGACCGGCTGGCCCAGCGCGGCTGCGAATTTCAGGGCGACTATGAGCGATGGCGAGAACACGCCGTTTTCCACCGTGTTCACCGTTTTGCGGCTGACGCCCATCGCCTCGGCAAGCTGCGCCTGCGTCCAGCCGCGCGCTTCGCGGAAATGGCGGATTCGGTTCTCAAGCGTCTCCGGCATGGGTCGCCACTTCGGCCATGCCATAGGCCACGAAGGCGCAGCCCAGGCCCATGCTGACGATGATGTTGGCCGCGCGCTGCGCATGGAGCGGTTCGAAAGGCGAGATCGCCCAGACGAGGAAGCCGGTGATCATTGCGGTCACGAAGCCTACCGTTATGCCGCGCTGGCGGTTGGCCCTCGTCACCTCGTCATTGGCAAGTTCGCGCGCGCGCCGCGGCAGGAACCAGCCGCCGCCGGTTAGCAGCAGCGCCAGCATGAGCAGCGCAAAAGCCAGCCAGACGAAGATCTGGACCAGCGAATCGCTGCCCCAGTCCCAGGCATAGAACGTCCCCTGTTGCATGGTGAGGACCAACAGGCCGAGGAAAGGCGCCATCAGCGCCCGCCCCCGTGCGAACTGTTCCGCCCGTTCGAAATCATCGGCCATCTCGTGTTCCTCCACATGATCTTAGTAACTCATGGGTTACATGTAACCTGCGGGTTACTCGGATGTCAAGACGGGGGGTTCGGCTCCACGGCCTCGCGCACCGGCTTTACGGGAATGCGCAGATAGGAGATGCCGTTCTCCTCCGCTTCCGGGAACTTGCCCGCGCGGATGTTCACCTGGACCGAGGGGAGCAGCAGGCGCGGGACGGCGAGGTCGGCGTCGCGCGTTTCGCGCATGGCGACGAATTCGTCCTCGCTGATGCCGTCATGGACGTGGACGCTATTGCGGCGCTGTTCGTCCACCGTGGTTTCCCAAGCGTAGGTGTCGCGGCCCGGCGCCTTGTAGTCGTGGCATAGGAACAGACGGGTCTCCCCGGGCAGTTCGAGCAGGCGGCGGATCGATTGATAGAGCTGGCGCGCATCGCCGCCGGGGAAGTCTGCCCGAGCGGTGCCATAGTCGGGCATGAAAAGCGTATCGCCCACGAAGACCGCATCGCCGATGTGATAGGCAACATCGGCCGGGGTGTGGCCGGGCACGTGCAATACCTCGACTTCCATCTCGCCGATCCGGAAGCGTTCGCCATCGGCAAACAAATGGTCGAAATCCGAACCGTCGGTCTTCAGATCGTCGAGCCCGAAAACCGGACGGAAGATCTTCTGCACCTTGCGAATATCCTCGCCGATACCGATCGCCGCGCCGGTCTTCGCCTTGATGAAGGGTGCGGCGGAAAGGTGATCGGCATGGGCGTGCGTTTCCAGCACCCAGTCGAGCGTGACGCCTTCTTCCTTCGCTGCATCGAGGATGGCTTCGGCCGAACGGATGTCCGCCTTGCCCACGGCGAGATCGAAATCGAGCACGGGATCGATCACAGCACCGCGCATGGTGGCCGCGTCCCATACGAGATAGCTCACCGTATTGGTGGGTTCGTCGAAGAAGGCGCGGATCAGGGGGGTGGTCATGAGAAGCTCCTTTCGCTTGCCCTTGACATATATTAGCTTAACCTTATTTAGCAAGAGCTAATGGCAAAGACATCTAACTTCCCCCCGATGGACCTCGCCAGGTTCGAGGCCAATGCCGGCACGGTGGCCGAGCTGCTCAAGGCACTCGGCAATACGCGGCGGCTGATGATCATGTGCAAGCTGGCCGAGCATGGCGAGATGCGCGTGGGCGAACTCGCCGAAGAGGTCGGCCTCGGCCAGTCGGCGCTGTCGCAGCATCTGGCGAAGTTGCGGGCGGAAGAACTGGTGGCTTTCCGGCGCGAGGCCCAGTCGCTGTGGTACCGGATCGCCGATCCGCGCTGCGAAACGCTGCTGGCCACGCTCCATCATCTTTATTGCGAGGAACCCGAAACATGAGCCTGCCGACCATTTCCCCCGTCAATGCCAGCGAGCTGGTACGCCGCGGCGCACGGCTGATCGACATTCGCGGCGCGGACGAATTCGCCCGCTCGCACGCCCGGGGCGCTGAGAGCCATCCGCTGGACACGCTCGGCCCCGTCACCGGCGAAGCGCCGGTTGTCTTCCTGTGCCGTTCGGGCATGCGCACCAGCGCCAATTCGGCAAAGCTGGCCGAATTGCGCGAAGGCGAGGCCTTCTGCCTCGAAGGCGGGCTCGATGCCTGGCGCGCGGCGGGCCTCCCGGTTGAAGAAGACCGGTCCGCTCCGCTGGAAATCATGCGGCAGGTGCAGATTACCGCCGGCCTGCTGGTGCTGGCGGGCGTGGCGCTGGGCTTCGCGGTAGCGCCTGCATGGTTCGGCCTGTCCGCCTTCGTCGGCGCAGGGCTGACGTTCGCCGGGGTGACAGGCTGGTGCGGCATGGCGAACCTGCTGGCGCTGATGCCTTGGAACCGCTCGGCAGCCTGATCGGGCAATGCCCTTTCCCGAATTCGTCCTGCCCGCGCTGCTATCGGGCGCGCTGATCGGCTTCGTGCTGGCGCTGGTGGGCGGCGGCGGGTCAATCCTGGCCGTGCCACTGCTGGTCTATTTCGTCGGCGTGGGCCAGCCGCACATGGCCATCGGCACGGCGGCAGTGGCAGTGGCGCTCAATGCGGCGACCGGCCTTGCCGGGCATGCCCGCGCCGGAAACGTGCGCTGGGCCTGCGCGGCCTCCTTCGCGCTGGCGGGCGTCATCGGCGCGGCGCTGGGCGCGGAGGCGGGCAAGGCCTTCGACGGAGATAAGCTGCTGGCGCTGTTCGGCCTGCTGATGGTGGTGGTGGGTGCACTGATGCTGCGAAAGCGCACCGGCGGCGAGAACCCCGATGTCCGCATGACCCGCGAAACCGCGCGCCCCCTGCTCGGCCGGATCATTCCAACCGGCCTCGGCGTGGGGCTGATGGCGGGCTTCTTCGGGATTGGCGGCGGGTTCCTGATCGTGCCCGGCCTCGTCTTCGCGACCGCCATGCCCATCTCGCTCGCCATCGGCAGTTCGCTGCTAGTGGTCACAGCGCTGGGCGCGACCACGACGGCATCCTACGCGCTGTCGGGCCTCGTCGACTGGGTGCTGATCGGCTGGATGCTGGCAGGCGGAATCGCGGGCACACTACTCGGCCGGATGGCGGGCAAGCGGCTGGCGGGGCGCAAGCGGATGCTCGAGATCGGGTTCGCCGTGATGGTGATCGCGATCGGGGTGGGGATCGTTGCCGAAGGCGTGGCCAAGCTGGCCTAGCGCGCCTCTATCGGCGGGGGATTTGCACACACCCCGCCCTCCTCGTCCTCTCCGCCGAGCTGGGTGAGGACCAGCACGCCGCCGACCACCAGCAGCACGAAAACGGTCGTCACCGTTCCGAGATAGTTGTCGATGAAGCGCTTGATCGGGGCGCCGAACACGCGGAACAGGATTCCCACCGTCATGAAGATCAGCGAGCGGCCCACGATGCTGGAAAGCACGAAGGTTGCGAGGTTCATGCCGATGAAGCCGGCGGTGATCGTCAGCAGCTTGAAAGGCACCGGCGTGGCGCCCGCAATCAGGATCGCTTCGAAATCATATTCGCGCAAATGGCAGGCGGCGACGGGGAAGGCCTCGGTCAGGCCGAGCGCGCCGATCAGCCAGACGCCGATCGTGTCGTAAAGCCCCCAGCCGATCGCATAGCCGAGCAATCCGCCCGCGACCGAGGCGGCGGTGCAGACCGCGGCGAACTTCACCGCCTTCTTTGGCTCGGCCAGGCACATCAGCCCCAGCAGCGGGTGCGGCGGGATCGGGAAGAAGGAGGATTCGACGAAACTGAAGAACGCCAGCCACCAGATGGCGTGCGGGTGCGAGCTCTTCTCCATCGTCCATTCGTAGAGCCCGCGCAGCGGCTTCATGATCATGTCAGGGGGTATCCTCGCGTCCCGATGGGCGCGGGGTTAGGCGAGCGCGGTGACGGGGGAAAGCCCCTTTTTGCCGTTCACCACCAGCGGCTTCGCCTGCGGTACCTTTCCCTGCGCTTGCGGCGCAGGGCGGCGATCATGATGCCGATGCCCACGGCCATTATGGCAATGATTATGTAGGCGAGAATCATGCGGGTTTCCATGCGGGCGCGTCCCTGCTCTGCTGCGACTTACCTCATCTACGCACCGCAAGCTGCATCGGAGCTGTCCGGGGGATCGCGCTTCGCCAGGCGGTGCGGGTTTCGCGACGGGATGCGCGCGAGCCGGTAGGAGCTATCGAGCTAATAACCTACTTGGCACTTTTTAATTGACATCATCACGCTGTTCCGGCACAAATAAGGAACATCGCGATAGTGCATCACGAACGGGCGGGGCCAAATGGCCGTCGCCCTTTTTCGTGTCCGCCGTCGGCAGCAGAAGGAGCAGAGGACATGAAGGAAGGACCGGCGCAAGGACAAGGACGAAACCCCCGCATGGGCCGAACCCTTCCTCGCCGCCCTGCCCGCCGGGATGGGCGTCCGCGCGGCGGCGCGCGAGGTGGGCGTGGCAAGTTCCACCCCCTATCACCTCCGCCGCCGGAACGTGCCCTTCCGCAAGGCGTGGGAGAAGATCCAGCCGGTCGACGACCGCCGCAAGAGAAAGGCCGGACCGCGCGCCCTGCGACAGGCCTCCCGGCTCACCCGATTTCTCGAGGAGCTGGCGCGAACTTCCAATGTCGCGGCGGCAGCCGAGGCGGCCGAGGTCGGTCTGGGCCGGGTGTACCGCCTGCGCCGCGAGGATCCCGATTTCGCGCGCCGGTGGTATGCCGCGCTGGCGGAAGGGTACGACAATCTGGAGATGGAGCTGCTCCACCGCCTGCGCAGCGGCGAGAGCGCGGACAGCCAGAAATTCGACACCGCCACCGCGCTGCGCTGCCTGACCGCGCACGGCGAGAATGTCGCCCGCGAAAAGGCGCGGCGCAGGCTGGCCGAAGAGGTCACCACCATCGCCACGATCAATGCCAAGATCGATGCCATGCGCGCCCATGCGAAACAGAGCGATGCCGCGGTCCGCAAGGCACGGCAGGCCAGATCGGCGCAGGCGAAGAAGGCGTCCGGTCCCCATGACGCATGAACCGCGAGTCCCCTCTCGCGGAAGCTGGCTGCGGCGCCCCGGCCCCGAGGCCGATGCAGAACGCGAGGAACTGGCCCGCCAGCTTGCCCCGCACGAACTTGCCGCGCTGGGCAGCTATTACTGGGAAGGCTGGGCGCGCGATGCGCAGCTTCCCCCGCCCGAGAACCGGAAAAGCCCCTGGCGCACCTGGCTGATCTGTGCCGGGCGCGGCTTCGGCAAGACGCGTGCGGGCGCCGAATGGGTGCGCGGCGTGGCCCGGGCGAACCCGGCGGGGCGGATCGCGCTGGTCGGGGCGAACCTTGCCGAGGTGCGCAACGTGATGGTCGAGGGCGACAGCGGCGTGGTCGCCGCCGCACCCGGCGCGCTGGCCCCGGTGTACGAACCTTCGCTGCGCCGGCTGACGTGGGAAAACGGCGCGATCGCCTGGCTCTATTCGGCAGGCGAGCCCGAGATGCTGCGCGGGCCGCAGCACAGCCATGCGTGGTGCGACGAGATCGCCAAATGGGACAATTCCAGCCAGCGTGCCATGGCGGCGTGGAACAATTTGCAGCTGACCATGCGGCTGGGGGACGGCCCGCGCGTGCTCGCCACCACCACCCCGCGCCGCACCGAACTGATTCGCAAGATCCTGGCCGAAGCGGAGGCGGGCAAGGTGGCGCTGGCCACGGGCCGCACGCTCGACAACCGCGAGGTGCTGCCCGCCGACTATTTCGCCGCCATGATCGAACAGTTCGAAGCCACCGCCTTCGGGCGGCAGGAACTCGATGGCGAGATGGTCGACGCGCTCGAAGGCGCGCTGTGGAACCGCACGCTGCTCGACCGGTGCCGCCACGAGGGGGCGATCCCGCCCGCGCGGCGCGTGGTGGTGGCGGTCGATCCGCCAGCGGGGCGAATTACCGGCGCATCCGCCGGTAATGGCAGGGGCGATGCCTGCGGGATCGTGGTCGCCATGCTCGGCGCGGACGGCGAGGCCTATGTACGCGCCGATTGCACGGTGGAGAGCGTCACGCCCGAGACATGGGCCCGCGCCGTGGCGCAGGCTGCCCGCGCCTGGAACGCCGACCGCGTGGTGGCCGAGTCCAACCAGGGCGGCGCAATGGTCGAAAGCGTACTGCGCGCCGCCGACATTTCGCTGCCGCTCAAACTGGTCCACGCCAGCCGGGGCAAGATGGCGCGCGCCGAGCCCGTCGCCGCGCTCTACGAAGCGGGGCGGGTGAAGCACGCAGGCCTGTTCGCCGCGCTGGAGGACCAGCTGTGCGGGTTGATGACGGGCGGAGGTTACGAGGGGCCGGGGCGGTCGCCAGACAGGGCCGATGCGCTGGTGTGGGCGCTGAGCGAGCTGATGCTGGCGAAGAAGCCGGAGCCGCGGGTGTCGTTGGTTTGAATGGTGACTATTCGAACGAATAGGAAGGATAGCCTTCGACTTCCCAGATCAACTTTTTCTCGAATATTTTCTCAACGAAGAATGTCGACGGGATTTCGGGGAAAAGGCGACAGGTTTCTTTGCGCCCTACGAACTTGAGTGACCAGAGACGCGCATGCGTTTTTGAACCCGGCGGCGCTTCCACGCCCTTCTTGAACGCGAGGTTCGGCGGAAGATAGTCCGGGAATGCTTCCTCAGGTGCAGGTTCGCGTCCTTCGAAAAACGCGTTCCATTCGAAGTCCGTGGCCCAAGAGCCTTCAATGATCATCGGTTCGGAGTGTGGAACGCACGCATACCACATGGCTTCGAACTCCTCGTCGCTTCCCGTCGAGGAATAACGGTCATAGCAATCGTCGAACTGCGCCCTAGCAACTTCGCAATCCTGAGGCGGAGCTTCGACCTGACTGGCGCACGCTTGCAATAGTACCACCGTCAAGAAAGCCACGCCCACCCGCATGGCCGATGTTTAACGCAAATCCAGAGGCGAGCAAACGCCTTCACAGCAATCGGAGAGTCCCGTGTTGGGAACTGAACCGGTGTCCGGGGCGGCCTACCTCGTCGCCGAGAGCAGGGCCGGGGAATTCCTCGGCATGGACGGAATGAGAGCCGGCTGGGACGGTCAGCAATGGACTTTCGTGGCGCCTGCAGCGGGGATGATGATCCGCGACATATCTTCCGGAACCTTCGTCCGCTATTCGGACAGCTGGGAGCGGCTGATCGCTCCCGCCGATCCTTCGGGTGGCACAAATGTCGACGAACAGGCGCGCGCTGCAATTTCCAATCTGATTATCGTTTTGGAAAATTTTGGCATGTTTTCCTGAACGGCTGGGAACCAGGGCATACTGGCTGCGTTTGCACCACGTTATCTGGAGGGAAGTTCAACCCGGATATCTCTGAAATCAGTAGGGAATTGCGACATTCTTGCAACAGTTCCCAACCAATGCCCGCTTGCCACTGGGATGAGGCAAAGATAGATAAGCTTCACTCGGTGGCTCCAATTCGCAAAAAGGGGAAATAAATAATGCGGAAACTAGTCATAGGATTGGCGATGGCCTCTACGGCCATAGCATCGCCTGCCCTCGCAAGAGACAACTCGTGGTACATCGGTGGCGAATTCGGCCCGATGCTTGCCGAAGATATGGATCTGACCGCAACCGATGACAGCGCCGGAGCACCGGCTATCGGCATCGATTACGAATACGGTTTTGATGGCGGCGGCTACGTCGGTTACGATTTCGGCGCTTTCCGTCTGGAAGCAGAAGTCAGCTATCGCGAAGCCGATCACGACACCATTCAGCTCGGCAGCGTCGGCTCGTTCGATGCCGACGGTTCGACCAACTCGCTCGCATTCATGCTGAACGGCATGTTCGACTTCGGACCCGATGACGGTCTGCAGGGTTATGCCGGTGGTGGTATCGGCGTTGCACGTACCAGCCTCGACGGTGGCGTAAGTCAAACCCAGTTCATCGACGATTCGTCGAGCGATCTGGCTTGGCAGCTCATCGCCGGTGTTCGCGCTCCGCTGACCGACAATCTCGACGTTGGCCTGCGTTATCGCATGTTCACTGCCGAAGATGTTCGCCTGGTCGACAGCTTCGGTGACGAGCGTGAAGACAGCTGGCGCACCCACTCGCTGATGGGTACGCTGACCTATAACTTCGGCGCGCCTGCTGCGGTCGCTCCTCCGCCCCCGCCGCCTCCGCCGCCCCCGCCGCCTCCGCCGCCCCCGCCGCCTCCGCCGCCGCCGGCTCCGGTTTGCGAGCAGGGCCCGTACATCGTCTTCTTCAACTGGGACGAATCGGACATCACGCCAGAAGCAGCGACCATCCTCGACAACGCAGTCTCGGCTTACGCCAACTGCGGCACCGCTTCGGTCATGCTCGCCGGTCACACCGACACCTCGGGTTCGGCGCAGTACAACATGGGCCTCGCCGAACGTCGTAACGCTTCGGTCCGCGACTACCTCACCGCTCGCGGTGTCCCCGGTGGCCGCATCAGCAGCGAAGCCTTCGGTGAAACGCAGCTCCGCGTTCCGACC